>JAEYUH010000241.1 GCA_023432725.1 Actinomycetes bacterium
TCCTGGCCAACCAGGACCTGCTGGACGCCGCCAAGGCGGCGGGGGTTCCCTACTACGCGGTCAGCGAGCAGAACCTGGCGACCATCACCGACACGGTGACCCCGCAGGGCGTGGTGGCGGTGGCGAATGCCATCGACGTGCCGCTGAGCAGCGTGCTGTACAAGAAGGCGCCCAAGCCGGACAAGCAGCCCAAGAAGAAGCACCGCCGCAAGAACGTCTCGCTGGTGGTGATCTGCGCCCAGGTGCGTGACCCCGGCAATGCAGGGACGGTGATCCGCTGCGCGGACGCCTTCGGCGCCGATGCCGTGATCCTCAGCTCGGACTCGGTCGAGGTGTACAACCCGAAGACCGTGAGGGCCAGCGTGGGCAGCCTGTTCCACCTGCCGATCGTGGTGGGGGTCGACCTGGCCGAGGCGATCGAGGCCTGCCGCGACGCGGGGATGCAGATCTTCGCCACCGACGGCGCCTCAGGCACCGACCTGACCGACCTCGACGCCGACCTGGAGAAGCCGACGGCGTGGGTGATGGGCAACGAGTCGTGGGGGCTCCCCGTCGAGCACCTGGCGCTGGCCGACCGGACGGTCGCCGTCCCGATCTACGGCAACGCCGAGAGCCTCAACCTCGCGACCGCCGCAGCGGTCTGCCTGTACGCCAGCGCGAGCGCGCAGCGGGCGTCCAACTGAAAGGACCACACCATGGCGCTGGACGCGGAGTCCATCGGCCACCTGGTCTCGCAGGCGCTGGACGCCTTCGAGGCCGCCACCTCTACCGCTGAGCTGAAGCAGGCGCGGCTGGCCCACCTGGGCGACCGCTCCCCGCTCGGCACGGCGAACCGGGAGATCGGTACCCTTCCCGGCCCCGAGCGCAAGGAGGCGGGCCAGCGTCTTGGCAGCGCCCGCGCCAGTGTCGGCGAGGCCTTCGCCGCCCGGCTGGCGCAGGTGGAGGCGGTCGAACTCGAGCGCGCCCTCGCCGAGGAGCGGATCGACGTCACCTTGCCGGTGTCGCTGACGCCGACCGGCGCGCCGCACCCCATCACCGCCCTCATGGACCAGATGTCCGATGTCTTCGTCGCCATGGGCTGGGAGGTCGCCGAAGGCCCGGAGGTCGAGGGGGAGTGGCTCAACTTCGACGCCCTCAACATCGGTCCCGACCACCCGTCGCGGGCCACCAGCGACACCCTGTTCGTCGAGCCGGTCGACCACCACCTCGTGCTGCGCACCCACACCTCACCGGTGCAGATCCGGTCGCTGCTCGACCGCGAGCTGCCGGTCTACGTCGTGTGCCCCGGCCGGGTCTACCGGGCCGACGAGTTCGACGCCACCCACGTGCCGGTGTTCCACCAGTTCGAGGGACTGTGCGTCGACAAGGGGATTTCGCTCGCCCACCTGAAGGGCACCCTCGACCACCTCGCCAAGGCGATGTTCGGAGAAGGGACGGCGACCCGGCTGCGACCCCACTTCTTCCCGTTCACCGAGCCGTCGGGCGAGGTGGACCTGCAGTGCTTCGTGTGCCACGGCGAGTCGGTGGGCAACCCCGACCGGCCCTGCCGGACCTGCAAGTCGCAGGGCTGGATCGAGTGGGGAGGCTGCGGTGTGGTGAACCCGCGCGTGCTGGCTGCCTGCGGGATCGACACCGACGTGTACTCGGGCTTCGCCTTCGGGATGGGCATCGAGCGCACGCTGATGTTCCGCAACAACGCCGCTGACATGCGGGACATGGTGGAAGGCGATGTGCGGTTCAGCCGCTCACTGAAGGGGGTTGCACGATGAGGGCGCCGCTGGGCTGGCTGCGGGACTGGGTCGACCTGCCGGAGGACCTCACGGGGCGCGCCCTGGGCGAGGTGCTGATCCGGGCCGGCCTCGAGGTGGAGACCGTCGACCAGGTGGGCTCGGAGATCACAGGTCCCGTGGTGGTCGGACGGGTGCTGGCGTCGGTCGACGAGCCGCAGAGCAACGGCAGGATCATCCGCTGGGTGCAGGTCGACGTCGGCCCCGAGCAGAACCAGCCGCACCCCGACTTCCCGCAGGGCTGCCGCTCGGTGGTCTGCGGGGCCCACAACTTCGCCGTCGGTGATCTGGTGGTGGTCTCGTTGCCCGGCTCGGTGCTGGCCGGCGGCTTCGCGATCAGCGCCCGCAAGACCTACGGCCACGTCTCCGATGGCATGATCTGCGCCGAGGACGAACTGGGCATCGGCCACGACCACACCGGCATCATCGTGCTGCCCGCCGACGCCGGCCTGGCGCCGGGCGACGACCCGTCCGGGGTGCTGCTGCTGCGCGACGACGTGCTCGACATCGACGTCTCGCCCGACATCGGCTACTGCCTGTCGATCCGCGGCCTGGCCAGGGAGGCCGCCCAGAACCTGGGGCTCACGTTCCGCGACGTCGTCGACCGTGCCACCCCGCCGACCAGCGACGCCGGCTACCCGGTGGTGCTGGAGGACCCGGCCTGCCCGCTGTTCGTCGCGCTGACGGTGACCGGGATCGACCCGACCCGGCCGACCCCGCGGTGGATGGCCCGCCGGCTGGTGATGGCGGGGATGCGTTCGATCTCGCTGGCCGTCGACATCACCAACTACGTGATGCTGGAAACCGGCCAGCCGCTGCACGCCTACGACGCCACCAAGCTGACCGGGCCGATCCGGGTCCGCAAGGCCGCGGCGGGAGAGCGGCTGACCACCCTCGACGACGTGACGAGGACGCTGGACCCCGACGACCTGCTGATCACCGACGACTCCGGCCCGATCGGGATCGCCGGCGTGATGGGCGGGGCCACCACCGAGATCGACGCGTCCACCACCGACATCGTGCTGGAGGCCGCCCACTTCGACTCCTCGAGCATCGGCTGGACGCTGCGGCGCCAGAACCTGCCCTCCGAGGCGTCCAAGCGGTTCCACCGCGGCGTCGACCCGAACGCCGCCTACGCGGCCGCCCACCGGGCGGCCCGGCTGCTCGTCGAACTGGCCGGCGGCACCCTCGCCGGGGCCGAGACGGTGGCGGGCTCGGTGCCCGAGCCGCCCCGACAGCAGATTCCGGCCGACCTGCCCGCACGCATCCTCGGCACCGCGGTGCCGACCGACCGGGTGGTCGAGATCCTGCGCGCGAGCGGCTGCGTGGTCGACCTGGTGGGGGAGCAGCTCAGCCTCCAGCCACCGACCTGGCGGCCCGACCTGCGCGATCCCTACGACTATGTCGAGGAGGTGGGCCGCAAGCTCGGCTTCGACACGATCGCCGCCCTGGTGCCCGCCGCCCCGGTGGGCCGTGGGTACACCGCCGGCCAGCGTGCCCGCCGTGCCGTCCAGGCCGCGGCGGTGGCGTCCGGCTTCGTGGAGGTGCTGACCTTCCCGTTCCTGTCCACCGACGAGCTGGACCGGTTGGGGGTGCCGGCCGACGATCCGCGCCGGCGCCTGGTCCGGCTGCACAACCCGCTCGCCGAGACCCAGCCGTACCTGCGAACCAGCCTGCTGCCCGGCCTGTTCGCCGCCGTCACCCGCAACACCTCGCGCGGCAACGACGACCTCGCCCTGCTCGAGATCGGTCGGGTGTTCCTCGCTGGTTCGGGCGAGCCGGCGCCCGTGCCCGCGGTGACGCACCGTCCGGATGCGGCGGAGCTGGCGGCGATCGAGGCGGCACTGCCCGACCAGCCCCGCCACCTCGCCGCCGTGCTGACCGGCCACTGGCGCCGGCCCGGCTGGCAGGGTGAGGGGACGCCCGCGGGCTGGGAGCACGCCTTCGCGCTGGCCGACGTCGTGGCCTTGGCTGTCGGCGCCGAGCTGACCCGGACGGCCGC
>JAEYUH010000281.1 GCA_023432725.1 Actinomycetes bacterium
CCGGAGTACCTCGGCGCACGCGGCTCCCGGTTCGCCATCAACCCCGGCTCCAGCGCCGCCCGCACCCGGCCACCGCTGGTGATGGCGGTGGAGCTGGTCGAAACCTCGCGGCTGTGGGCGCGCACCGTCGCCCCGATCGAGGCCGCCTGGGTGGAGGAGGTGGGCGGGCACCTGCTCAGCCGGACGTACTCCGAGCCGCGCTGGTCGGCCCGCGGCGGCCAGTGCGTGGCCACCGAGCGGGTGACCCTGCTCGGCGTCCCGATCATCGCCGGGCGGACGGTGTCCTACGGCGCCATCGACCCCGTGGTGGCCCGCGAGGTGTTCATCCAGTCGGCCCTGGTGGAGGGCCAGTGGCACACCCGGCACCACTTCTGGGCCCGCAACCAGCGGGTGCGTCAGGAGGCGGCCGAGCTGGCCGAGCGGACGCGCCGGCTCGACCTGGTGGCCGACGACCAGGCCATCGCCGCGTTCTACGCCGCCAGAATCCCCGCCGGAATCGTCTCGGTGGCCCATTTCGACGCCTGGTGGCGGCAGGCCCGCCGAACCGACGAGCACCTGCTCGACCTGTCCCAGGACGACCTGCTGGTGGGGGAGGCCGATGCCACCGGCTTTCCGTCCAGCTGGCGGGTCGATGACCTCGAGCTCCCCGTCGACTACACCTTCGACCCCGGCTCGGGCCGCGACGGCGTGACGGTGACGGTGCCGCTGGCGGCACTCAACCGGCTCAAGCCCGCCACCTTCACCTGGCAGGTGCCGGGGCTGCGCGCCGAGCTCGCTACCGCCCTGATCCGCGGCCTGCCCAAACAGTGGCGCACCCGGCTGGTCCCTGCCCCGGACACCGCCCGCCGCGCTGTGGAGTGGCTGGGCGACGACCCGGACACCGGCGAGCTGTTCTGGCTGGCACTGGGACGGGCGCTCGCCGCGCTGACCGGTGTCCTCGTGCCTGCCGAGGCGTGGCAACCCGACACGGTGGACGACCACCTGAGGGTCAGGTTCGTTGTGGAACGTCCCGGCGGCGGGCCGGCTGAGGGGCGCGACCTGACCGCTCTGGGTCGTGAGTTGGGCGAGCAGGTGGCGACCACCCTGAATCGTGCGGCCCGGCACCTGATCCACCGCGGTGCCAGGCAGTGGGAGTTCGGCACCCTGCCGCTGCGGATCGACCAGCCCGTGGTCGGCTTCCCTGGGCTGGTCGACCAGGCCGACACCGTCGGCGTCCAGGTCTTCGCCGACGAGGCGGCGGCGCTGCGCTCACATCGCACCGGCCTGCGCCGCCTGATCGCCCTGACCACTCCCGACCCGACCACCTGGGTGGTCTCCCGATTGTCCAACCGGGTCAAGTTGGCGCTCGCCACCTCGCCCTACCCGTCGGTTCCGGCCCTGCTGGCGGATGCCCGCCTGAAGGCGATCGGCGACGGGCTGGCCGGCCTGGACTGGGCGGGCACCCGCGACGCCGCGGCCTTCGAGGCGCTGCGCGATGCGGTGCGTTCCGAGGTCGCCCCCGTGATGCAGCGCACCGTCGACGTGGCGGGGGAGGTGGTGATCAGCCACGGCGAGCTGCAGCAGCGGCTGCCCGGCGTCCCCGACCCGGTGCGCAGGGACGTCACCGAGCAGCTCGCCGGGCTGATCTATCCCGGCTTCATCGCCGCCACGCCGCCCACCCACTGGCCACGGCTGCCGGTCTACCTGCAGGCAGTCCGTCGTCGGCTCGACACGTTGGGGAGCAACCCGTCCCGCGAGGCGGCCGCCCTGGAGGCGATCACCGAGCTCGAGGACGAGTACGCCCGGCTGTGCGCCGGGTTCCCGGACGGCCCGCTGCCCGACCCGGTGGCCGAGCTGGGCTGGCTGCTGGAAGAACTCCGGATCGGCCTGTTCGCCCAAGGGCTGCGCACCGCCGTCCCGGTCTCCGCGAAACGCGTCCGGAGCGCCCTGGCAGCGCTGCGCCCGTAGACACGGGCACGACCAGGAGACCGGCGGCGACCCGGGCGCCGGCGCCCCGATCGCCGCGACGACGCAGCGGTCAGGCCCGGAGGTAGTCCCGCAGCCCGCTCACCGCAGGAGCGAACACCTCGGCTGCGAAGAAGCCTCGCCAGTAGTCGAGCTTCTCGGTCTCGCAGTCGAAGTCGGCCCACCATTCGACCAGAGTTCCGCCCGGGTCGGTGACCGGCGTGCATTGCAGGGTCGCGAGATAGCCGGTCACCGGGAAGGGGGCGGGATCGCAGAACTCGTAGACACACCGGTGGTTCAGGTCGGAGAGCTCCAGCTGGTGCTCCCGGATCTGGTCGGTGCCGAAGGTGAAGCAGCGCACTGCACCGACGGTGTCGCCCGTCTTGCCCTCCTCGATGTGGCTCTCCGTGACGCTGCCCGACCACCAGGTGGCCAGACCGTTGAAGTCCCGCGCGACCGCCCAGACCTCGTCGATCGGACGGTCGAGGACGGTGCTGTAGTAGGAACGTGCCATGAGAGCTCCTTCAGGCTCGGGAGTCCACCGGACTCGCGGCGGCGGTGTCGACCTTCCTGGGGAAGGTCAGCCAGACGTTGAAGACGCCCAGCAGAGCGCCGAAGGCGCCCATCAGGATCGTCCAGACCGCCGCCCACAAGGGCGCCAGCGCACCGGAGACGATCTGGGGGTAGCTGCCGGTGAAGTAGACGGCCAGCACCATCGATATCCCGTTGAAGAACGGCAGGCTCCCGTCCTGGAACACCTTGGCCCAGCGCATCGAGAACACCATGAAGGCGACGCCGACGAACAACGCCACCATGACGGCGAGGTCGCCGGGGGCGACCAACGTCGGCAGGAAGCCGAGCAGCGGGATCACGGCCAACGTGAGGCCGGTGAGCACGGCGCTGTAGGCGAAGCTGGGCAGGATGATCCGCAGCGCCGACGGCTTCGCTCCGAGGGCGAAGTACTCCGCCCAGACGATGAACGAGCACCACACGGCGAAGTTGAAGGCGCCTAGCCACAGCGAGAACGGGACCGAGATGAGGACCGTGATGGCGACTGCCAGCCACAGCGGAATGGTCTCTTTGTACTGTGTTGCCTGAGTGTCTGACATGAGAGTGGCCCTTTCGTGTGAGATCTCGGGGTGGGTCGCGACGAGCGTGACGGTTTCGGGCGCGACCCACCCGCGCGGGGGGCGATCAGCCCTGGAAGCGGATCGCCTTGAAGTCCTCGGTCTGCTTGCGGATGCCGACTTCAGTCGGGAACCGCTCGATGGAGGACGCTCCGTAGAACCCGACGATCCCCTCGGTGTTGTCGAGGATGTACTGCGCATCCGAGGGGTTCGCGATCGGGCCGCCGTGGCACAGGCAGAGAATGTCGGGGTTGACGCTCTTGGCGGCATCGGCCAACTCCTGCACCTTCACCGCGGCCTCCGCCAACGTGAGGGCCGTCTTCGCCCCGATAGTCCCCGAGGTGGTCAACCCCATGTGGGGGACGAGGATGTCCGCCCCGGCCGCCGCCATGTCCTTGGCCTGGTCGGTGTCGAAGACGTACGGGGAGGTGAGCAGATCGAGCTCATGGGCGAGCCGGATCATGTCGACCTCGGGGCCGTAGCCCATCCCCGTCTCTTCCAGGTTGGCCCGGAAGACACCGTCGATCAGCCCGACGGTGGGGAAGTTCTGGACGCCTGCGAAGCCGATCTCCTTCACCTGCTTCAGGAAGTAGGACATGACCCGGAAGGGGTCGGTGCCGTTCACCCCGGCCAGGACGGGGGTGTGCTTGACGACCGGCAGCACCTCGTTGGCCATCTCCATGACGATCGCGTTGGCGTCGCCGTAGGCGAGCAGGCCGGACAGGGAGCCGCGTCCCGCCATGCGGAAGCGTCCGGAGTTGTAGATCACCAGGAGGTCGATGCCACCCGCCTCTGCCGACTTGGCGGTGATGCCGGTGCCGGCTCCGCCGCCGATGATCGGTTGGCCGGCTGCCACCTGGGCGCGGAACCTCGCCAGGATTTCTTGACGGTTCATTCCTGATTCTCCTTGTTCACTTCGTTGGTGATGTGGTTGTGCAGGGCCTGCGCCATGGAGCTACCGAAGCCGGCGTCGTTGATCGCCAGGTCGAGTTCGTGGATCGTGACGCCGCTGCCTGCCAGGCCGGCACGCAACGCCGCGAACAAGGCGTCATCGGCGGCCGCGTCGCGGAACGGGGCGCCGTCGACGTCGATGGCGCTCACCCCCCGCAGCGGGATGAAGAGGTCGGTGGGTCCGGTGGCGGCGGCCAGCTTGGCCGCAATCCGGCGACCCAGTTCGGCCATCTCCTCGGTCGTCGTGCGCATGAGCGTCACGGTCGGGTTGTGGACGTACAGGTTGCGTTCGGCGAACCGCGGCGGCACGGTGTCCGCCGGCCCGAAGTTCACCATGTCCAGGGCGCCGACGCTGACCACCTGCGGGACGCCCCGCGCCCCGGCGATCTCGAGCCGGTCGGGCCCGGCGGACAGCACGCCACCGACCAGGTCGTCGGCGAGTTCAGTGGTGGTGAGGTCGCAGACCCCGGCCAGCAGGCCCGACTCGACGAGCTTCTCCATGGCCCTCCCTCCGGTCCCGGTGGCATGGAACACCAGCACCTCGTAGCCGAGGTCGGCCAGGGT
>JAEYUH010000013.1 GCA_023432725.1 Actinomycetes bacterium
CGGTAGGGACGGGTGCCGCCGTCGGAGACCACGTGACAGCCGAGTTCGCCCTTGGGGCTCTCGATCGGCACGTAGGCCTGCCCGGCCGGGACCCGGAAGCCCACGGTGACCAGCTTGAAGTGGTGGATCAGGGCCTCCATCGACTCACCCATGATGTGCTTGATGTGTTCGTGGGAGTTGCCCTGGCCGTCCGGCCCGGGCGCCAGCCGGCTCGGCCAGGCGATCTTCGGGTCGTCGATCATCACCGGCTGCCCGGTGGAGGCCTCCAGCCGGTCGGTCGCCTGCTTGACGATCTTCAGGCTCTCCCACATCTCGTCCAGGCGCACGCGGAAGCGGCCGTAGGCGTCGGCGGTGTCCCAGGTGATCACGTCGAAGTCGTAGTCCTCGTAGCCGCAGTACGGCTGCTGCTTGCGCAGATCCCAGGCGTAGCCGGCAGAACGCAGGATGGGCCCGGTGACGCCGAGGGCGAAGCACGCGCTGAGGTCCTGGTGGCCGATGCCCACCATCCGGCCCTTGAAGATCGGGTTCTCGTTGCAGAACGCCGCGTACTCGGGCAGGTGCTTCTCCAGCCAGGTGACCAGGTCGCGCAACTGGGCGATGCCGGTCTCGGGCAGGTCATTGGCCACCCCGCCGGGGCGGATGTAGGCGTGGTTCATCCGAAGGCCGGTGACAGCCTCGAAGAAGTCGAGGATCATCTCCCGCTCGCGGAAACCGATGGTCATCACGGTGAGCGCGCCGATCTCCATGCCACCGGTGCCGATCGCGATGAGGTGGGAGGCGATCCGGTTGAGCTCCATCATCAGCACCCGCAGATCGGTGGCGCGCTGCGGGATCCGGTCGTCGATCTCGAGCAGCCGCTCGATCGACAGGCAGTAGGCGACCTCGTTGAAGATCGGGGCCACGTAGTCCATCCGGGTCACGAAGGTGACCCCCTGGGTCCAGTTCCGGTACTCCATGTTCTTCTCGATACCGGTGTGGAGGAACCCGATACCGGGCCGGATGCTCTTCACGGTCTCGCCGTCGCACTCCACCATGAGCCGGAGCACGCCGTGGGTGGACGGGTGCTGCGGGCCCATGTTGATCACGAGGGTCTCGTCGCCGCGTTCGGCCTGCTCCCTGGCGATGTCGGCGAAGTCACCGCCGCCCATCGCGGTGTAGACGGTGCCCTCGGTCTCTTCGCCGGGGTTGGCGTAGTAGTCGGTGTGCTGGGCGGTCATCAGTAGCTCCTGCGCTGGTCGACAGGCGGCACGGTGGTGCCCTTGTACTCGATGGGGATCCCGCCGAGCGGGTAGTCCTTGCGCTGCGGGTGGCCCACCCAGTCGTCCGGCATCAGGATGCGGGTCAGGTAGGGGTGGCCGTCGAACTGGATGCCGAACATGTCCCAGGTCTCCCGCTCGTGCCAGTCGGCGGCGGGGTAGGTCGCCACCACGCTGGGGACGTGCGGGTCGGTGTCGGGGCAGGTGGTCTCCACCCGCAGCCTGCGGTTGTGGGTGATCGAGGCGAGGTGGTAGACGACGTGCAGCTCGGCGCCGTGGTCGTCGGGGTAGTGGACGCCGGAGACGCTGGCGCACAGTTCGAAGCGGAGCTCGGCGTCGTCGCGGAGGGTGGCCATCACCTCGGTGAGCTTCTCGCGCGGCACGAAGAAGGTGATCTCGCCGCGGTCGACCACCACCTTGATGAAGGGGTCGGACACCAGGGTGGTGACCCGTCCGGTCACCGCGTCGTACCAGTCGCCGAGCGGGCCGACGGCCGCCTGCGGGCGGTAGACCTCACGGACCAGGCCGCCGTAGCCGGAGGTGTCCCCGGTGCCGTCGGTGGTCCACATCCCGCGCTTGGTGGGGACGGGGGCGGCGGGCTCCGGCGTGCCGCCGGCCTGCGCGTCCTCGCGTTCGACGCCGGCCTTGGGAGCTGACTCGACGTCGGTGACGGGGTCGCTGACCGTCTTCTCCTCCCCCGGCAGCTTGTCGGTCATCGCAGGAGACCCTTCATCTCGTGGGTGGCGGGGGCGGTCAGCGCCGCCTGCTCGGCGGCCTCGAGGGCCGCGGTCTCGTTGGCGCCGATCGGCCGCTTGGCCACGATGTCCTTCTTGAGCTTGAACATCGCGTCGATCAGCATGTCGGGCCGCGGCGGGCAGCCCGGCACGTAGATGTCGACGGGCACGAGGTGGTCGCCACCCTGGACGATCGCGTAGTTGTTGAACATGCCGCCGGACGAGGCGCACACGCCCATCGCCACCACCCACTTCGGGTTGGGCATCTGGTCGTAGACCTGCCGCAGCACGGGGGCCATCTTCTGGCTCACCCGGCCGGAGATGATCATCAGGTCGGCCTGCCGGGGGGACGCCCGGAAGACCTCCTGGCCCCAGCGCCCGGCGTCGAACCGCGGTGCCCCGTAGGCCATCATCTCGATCGCGCAGCAGGCCAGCCCGAAGGTGGCGGGCCAGAACGAGGCCTGGCGCATCCAGCCGAACACCCCCTCGAGGGTGGTCAGCACCACGCCCTGCGGAATCTTGTCCTCAATACCACCGGCCATCGCTCGCCCTCCTCAGTCCCACTCCAGGCCGCCACGGCGCCACACGTACAGGTAGGCGACGAAGACCGTCGCCATGAACAGCACCATCTCGATCAGCGCGAACCAGCCGAGCTGCCCGAAGGCGACCGCCCACGGGTAGAGGAAGACGGTCTCGATGTCGAAGATGATGAACAGCATCGCGATGATGTAGTACTTCACCGGGAACCGGCCGCCGCCCTCGGAAACCGGGGTGGGATCGATCCCGCACTCGTAGGCCTCGTACTTGGCACGGTTGTACCGGCGCGGCCCGAGGAACGAGCTCAGCAGCACGGAGATGGCCAGGAAACCCGCGGCCAGAGCCATCATGCCGAGGATCGGGACGTACGGACTCATCTGCTAGCCCAACCTTCCTGGGTGCGGTGTCGGCCTGGTCATGCTGAGGGTGCCACCTTCGCCAACGCGGTAATGACCTTGTCCATCCAATCACCATCGCGGGTGTCGTAGAGGTGGGCGAGGAGCTTCATGGTGAATTTCATCAGGGTCGGACGGGGCAACCCGTAGCGCGTGCACAGGTGCATCACCTGCGGATGCTCGATCAGGGAGACGAAGACCTGACCCAGCCGGAAGTACCCGCCCCACTCCGACTTCAAGCGGGTGACGTACCCCTGCAGGGCCCGCTCGGCGCTCGGCGTCCCGAACCCGCGGAACCGGGCATCGGTGATCGCGTCGGCCGCCATCTCGGCCGCCTCCATGGCGTAGGCGATGCCCTCGCCGTTGAACGGGCTCACCATTCCGCCGGAGTCGCCCACCAGCAGCAGGCCCCTGGCGTAGGCGGGCTGGCGGTTGAAGCTCATCGGGAGCGCTGCCGAGCCGATGGTGCCTACCTGGTTCTCCTCGGTGAAGCCCCACTCGGGCGGGGTGTTCGCCAGCCAGGCGCGGAGCATCGCGCGGTAATTGCCCCCGTTCGAGGTGGCTGTCGAACTGACGGTGCCGAGCCCCACGTTGCAGGTGCCGTCGCCCATCCCGAACACCCAGCCGTACCCGGGCAGCAGGTTGGACTGGCCCGGCTTGCCGTCCCACAGCTCAAGCCACGACTCCATGTAGTCGTCGTTGGAGCGAGGGCTCTGGAAGTAGGTGCGGACCGCGACCCCCATCGGGCGGTCCTTGCGCTTGGCGAGGCCCATCGACAGGGCCAGCCGGGAGGAGTTGCCGTCCGCGGCGATCACCACGGGGGCGGAGAAGGTGCGTCCGTCCTTGGTGGTCACCCCGGTGATCCGGTCGGTGCGCGGGTCGATCACGGCGCCGGTCACCGTGCTGTTCTCCAGCAGCGTGGCACCGCCGGCCACGGCGTGGTCGGCCAGGATCTTGTCGAAGTCAGCGCGGCCGCGCACCAGCCCGTAGGGCGGGAACTCCGCCAGCTCCGGCCACGGCAACTCGAACGGCTCCTTGCGCCCGCCGTAGACGCGCAGGCCCTTGTTGCGCAGCCACACGCTCTGGTCGCTGGTGTCGATGCCGAGCTTGATGAGCTGCTTGACCGCGCGGGGGGTGAGGCCGTCGCCGCAGACCTTCTCGCGCGGGAAGGTGCTCTTCTCCAGAAGGGTCACCGCCAGGCCCCGCTCGGCAAGGTAGCGGGCCGCCGTCGAACCACCCGGGCCCGCCCCGACGACTATCACGTCGGATTGCGACTCGGACATGGGCTATGGCTCCTGACTACTGCTTGTGGGCCCGGCCAGTCTAGGGCCAACTGCGACTTGCTTTCCTCCCGATGAATGAGGTACCCACGCCCCGGTCGGGTGGAGTTTCGCGCCGCGTCGGGGGCGGAGCTATCCTGCGTTGGTGCGCGACCTCCCGCCCGGGCCTGTCTGGCGGGCCAAGACCATCGCGATCCCCGACCCCGGGCCGCTGGAGGCTTTCCTCCCTCCCGGACCTGTGGTGGCCTGGCTGCGGCGCGGCGACGGGATGGTGGGGATCGGTGAGGCGGCCCGGCTGGACGGGGCCACGCCCGCCGACGCCGACCGCTGGTGGCACGACTTCGCCGCCGCCGTGGAGGTCGACGCCGAGTTGGCGGGAGTGGGCTCCACAGCGGGCCCCGTCGTGTTCGCATCCTTCCCGTTCGACCCCGACAACACCACCCACCAGTCGGTGCTCGTGGTTCCCCGCGTCGTGGTGGGACGCCGGCGAGGCCGGTCCTGGGTCACCTGGCTGAGCCGCGACGACGAGGCCGACCCGCCGCTGCCGCAGCCCGCCGCCGACCTGATCGGCCGGCCCCGGGTGCTCGGCGTCTCCGCACGGTCGCTGGACCGGCAGCGGTGGGAGCTGATCGTCGCCGAGGCGGTCGAGCGGATCGGGCGCGACGACCTCAGCAAGGTGGTGCTCGCCCGCGGAGCCACGGTCGAGGCCGATGCCCCGATCGACCCGCGCTGGCTGGTGGGCACCCTGGCCGGTGACTACCCGACCTGCTGGACCTATTGGGTGGACGGACTGGTCGGCGCCTCCCCCGAGATGCTGGTGCGGCTCGAGGGCGGGCTGGCGATGTCGCGGGTGCTGGCCGGGACGATCCGCCGCAACGGCGGGGAGGAACTCGACCTGAAGCTGGCCCACGGCCTGGCCCGGTCGAGCAAGAACCTCATCGAGCACGAACTCGCGGTCGACTCGGTGGCCGCGGCCCTGGCACCGTTCTGCTCCGGCATGAACGTGCCAGACGCCCCGTACGTGCTGGAGCTTCCGAACGTGCTGCACCTGGCCTCGGACGTGACCGCCGTCGCCCACGGCGACGTGAGCGCGCTGCGGCTGGCAGCCGAACTGCACCCGTCCGCCGCGGTCTGCGGAACCCCCACGGCCACCGCGCGGCGGGCGATCGCCGAACTGGAGAACCTCGACCGCGGCCGGTACTCGGGCCCGGTGGGCTGGATGGAGGCCAACGGCGACGGCGAGTTCGCGATCGCGCTGCGCTGCGGCCACCTCGACGGCGACCGGCGCTCGATCACGCTCTACGCCGGTTGTGGCATCGTCGCCGAATCCGACCCCGCCGAGGAGTACGCCGAAACCGAGGCCAAGCTCGTCCCGATGCTCGAGGCGCTCGGGGTGGAAGTCCCGAGGCACTGACAAAGCGACGGCACTGACACTGGGGACAGTCCCTCGGCCTGTGGGCTGCGGCACCGGAACTGGGGACAGTCCCTCAGTCTGTGGGCTGCGGCACCGGAACTGGGGACAGTCCCTCGGTCTGTGCCTTGCCTACGTTCGTGCCTTTGGAGGGACAGTCCCCATGACGTCACACGTTGTCACTCGGCGTCCAGGAGGCCGCGGATGTCGTCGGCGGTGAGCGGGGCGGCCAGGTCGTTGCCCCGTCCCATCACGGCATCGAACAGGTCGCGCTTGCGGCGCTGCAGCGCCACCACCTTCTCCTCGATGGTGTCCTCGCTGACCAGGCGGTACACCATCACGGGCTTGTCCTGCCCGATCCGGTGGGTGCGGTCGATCGCCTGGGTCTCGGCGGCGGGGTTCCACCACGGGTCCAGGATGAAGACGTAGTCGGCCTCGGTCAGGGTGAGCCCGAAGCCGCCGGCCTTGAGGCTGATCAGGAAGACCGGGTCGGCCGAGGTCCGGAAGGCGTCGATCCGTGCCTGCCGGTCGCGCGTCCTGCCGTCCAGGTAGGAGTAGCCGATCCGCTCCTGGTCCAGCCGGTCGCGAACCAGCTTCAGGAACCGCGTGAACTGGCTGAAAACCAGCGCCCTGTGGCCCTCTGCCGCAAGCTCGCTGACGAGTTCGACGAGGGCGTCGATCTTGGCCGAGTGGGCCGGGGCGTCCTCCTCGACCAGCACCGGGGACAGGCTGAGCTGGCGCAGCAGGGTCAGCGAGCGCAGGATCGCGACCCGGTTGCGGTCCAGGTCATCGACCAGGCGCAGCACCCGCTTCCGCTCCGCCGCCAGGTGCCGGTCGTAGATCCGCCGGTGCCCCGGCCCGAGCGCCACCTCGAGCACCTGCTCCTGCTTGGGCGGCAGCTCGGTGGCGACCGCCTCCTTCGTCCGGCGCAGCATCAGCGGACGGACCCGCCGGTGCAGGCGGGAGAGCGCCTCGGGGTCGCGTCCTGACTCAATCGGACGCCGGTACCGCTCGGCGAACCCGTCCGCGTCGGCGAACAGCCCCGGCGCGGTCAGCGACAGCAGCGACCACAGGTCCATCAGATTGTTCTCCAGCGGCGTGCCGGTGACGGCGAACTTGACCCGTGCGCTCAGTCGGCGCACCGCCTTGTAGGCGCGGGTGGCCCGGTTCTTCACGAACTGCGCCTCGTCCAGCACCACCGCCGCCCACCGGCCCTCGGCGTAGGCGCGGTCCTCGAGTCGGAGCAGCGTGTAGGAGGTCACCACGAGATCGGCCCCCGCCCTCAGCTCGGCCAGCGATTCGGGCCGCTTCCCCGCGGTGGCCTGGACGGTGCGTACCCGCAGCCCTGGCGCGAACCGTTCCGCCTCGCCCGCCCAGGTACCGACGACGGAGGTCGGCGCGACGACGAGCACCGGCTCGGTCAGCTCCCCACGCTCCGCCGCAGCCGCCACCGCCGACAGCACCTGGAGGGTCTTGCCCAGCCCCATGTCGTCGGCGAGCACCCCGCCCAGCCCCGCCCGCCACAGGAAGTCGAGCCACCGGTAGCCCACCAGCTGGTAGGGACGCAGCGTCGCCCCGATCCCGTACGGCACCGCCACCGGGGGGAGGTCGGTGTTGTCGAGCAGTCCGCCGACCGCCCGCCGCCAGGCGTCGGACTGCTCGGCCCGCACGCCGAGGTCGACGAGGTCCTGCCACAGCCCTGCCTGCTCCGGACGCAGCCGCAGGGACTGTGCTGCGGGCTCGGCCTGGAGCTGCCTTGCCTCCTCGATGATCCGCCGCAGCTCCTCCAGTTCGGGCCGATCGAGGCTGAACCAGGTGCCGGAGTCGAGGATCAGGTGGGAGTCGCCGCGCGCCAGCGCGCTGAACAGCTCGGCGAACTCGACCTCCTCGCCGTCGATGCTGACCTTCACGGCCAGGTCGAACCAGTCGGTGGCGCCGCCGGGCGCGTCCGAGACCGCTACCTGCACCAGGGGGGCGGCGTCGGTGTGGCGGTAGTCGGGCGGGGTGCCGTCCAGCTCCACCTCCACGTCGTCGAGCGCCTGCAGGACCGGGAGCCATTCGCTGACGAAGCCCGCCGTGTCGGCACCCACGAGTTCGGCCGACCCGGCCAGCCGGTCGCGGCCCAGCTGGTCGGGAGCCACCGCCCACGGACGCCGCGGCAGCCCGGCCAGCAGCGCGGACTCGGCCGCCGGGTCGCGCACCGGCGGGTCGGTGGGCTCGGTGGCGGTGCCGACGTCGAAGACCTCGGCCCCCACCCGGTAGCGGAACCCCCAGCGCAACCGGGCCCGGTGACCGGCGTCGAAGCGCACCCGCAGCAGCACCACCGGGGCTGCTGCCTCCGGCAGTTCGAGGGCAGGATCCACCTCCACGGTCACGGCCCGGCGCAGGCTCGGGAGGAACCCGGCGGCGAAGGCCGCCACGTCGGCGGCCGGGATCTCCAGGACGCGGTGGCGGACCAGCAGCGACCTGGCCGCCGAGGCGAGCGGGTCGGCCAGCGGACCGAGGACGAGGGTGCCGTTCTCGCTGAGCGCGACCCCGTGGGCGGGCTCCCCCACCAGGGTGCCGGCGCCGACCTCCCAGTCTCGTCCCTCGGCGACGAGCGTGGAGACCAGCTCGAGACCTCCGGTCGGGGCGGGCGGGTCGCCGGTCCGCCCGGCCTGACGCACGGCGGTCACCATCCGGGCGTCGCCCTCCAGCAGCCGCACGCCGGTGAGCGGTTCGACAGGGACGAACTCGACCCCGGCTTCTCTGGCCACGGCCAGCAGCTGCCACACCTCGGCGGTGAAGTCCCCCAGCGACAGCAGCTCGGGACGGCCGTAGTACCCGTAGCCCGAGGGCCCGCGGTGGGCCCGGCGCAGCGCCGACAGGGCCCTGCGGTGTGGCTCGGCGAAGGTGGTGTCCCAGGGTCGGTCCACGGTGTCCCAGTCGACGCCGGTCTTCACCCAGCCGCGCCGGCCGGGCATGAGCACCCTGAGCTGCGGGTCGCCGCCGACCGGGCGGCTGACCTGCAGCGCCAGCGGCTGCCCCGGCGTCCGCTCCCTGCGGGCCTGTTCCGTCACCTGGCTGAGCACCCGCTGCCACGGCGGCGGGCTGGGGGCCAGTTCGGAGGTCCGGAAGGCCCACAGCACCGCCACCCCGTGCTTGCAGCTGGTGCGCACCGGGCAGCTGCAGAACGAGCTGATGCCGCCCGAGCGGCTCACCCGGACGACTGTCTGGTAGGCGTGCCGTCCCGAGCCACGGACGTTGGCCTGCAGCACCCTGTCGTCGTCACCGCCGCCGCGCGAGATCTGGCCCACCCTGCCCATCGCGGCGTACTGCCGTCCGGCGGCCACGGCGTGCGGCCCGAACGCGGACAGCAGCCTGGCCTCGGTCAGTTCCTGCACCCAGGCGCGCAGGTCGGCGGTTTCGGACATCATGCCGAGGCTACCCACCCCGTCCACCGAAGCCGAACCGGGTCTGTGCCGAGCGGTCGGCTAGTGCTGCCAGCGCCCCCGCCACAGGACGCGGCTCACCTCGAGGGCGTCGTCGAGCACCACCAGGTCGGCACGCCTGCCGGCGGCGATCCGGCCCACCTCGTCCAGGCCCAGGTACTCCGCAGGCACGGTGCTGGCCGCCCGCAGCGCGGTCACGAGGCCGACTCCTGCGGCCACCGCGTTGCGGACCGCCCTGTCGAGGGTGAGGGTCGAGCCCGCGATCGTGTCCTCACCGGCCAGCCGGGCGACGCCGCCGCGCACCTCGACCGGCAGCTCGCCCAGCACGTAGTCGCCGTCCTCGCCGGCGGCCGCGGCCATCGCGTCGGTGATCAGCGCCACCCGTCCCGGAGCTGTCGCCATCACCCACGCCACCAGCTCGGGGCGGACGTGGACCCCGTCCATCACCAGTTCGAGGGTGACGCGGGGGTCCTCCCACAGGGCCAGGACGGGGCCGGGCGCGCGGTGCCTGAGTTCGGGCATCGCGTTGAACAGGTGCGTCGCACCCCGCGCCCCAGCGTCGATAGCCGCCCTGGTGGTCTCGTAGTCGGCGTTGCTGTGGCCGACCGCCGCCAGGCAGCCCCGGCTCGTCATCAGCCGGATCGCGTCCAGCGCGCCGGCCCGCTCCGGGGCGATGGTCGCCATCCGCACGGTGCCCCGTCCGGTGTCGAGCAGGGCCGCCACGTCGCGCGGTTCCGGATCGGCCAGCAGCAGTGGCGGGTGGGCGCCCTTGTACTTCTCGGACAGCCACGGCCCTTCGAGGTGGAGGCCCAGCAGGTCGCCGCTGTCCACCAGCTCGGCCAGCGCGCTGACCTGGCGGTGCAGGTCGGGCAGGGCACCGGTGACCAGCGACGCGACCATGCCGGTGGTGCCCAGCCGCCGATGGGCAGCCACCGCCACCAGCGCCTGCTGGGGATCCTCGGTGACGAAGGAGGCCCCCCCGCCGCCGTGGGAATGCACGTCGACGTAGCCGGGGGCGAGGATCCCCGCCACTACCTCGTCCGCCGGACGGGGCGGCTCGCCCGCCACCGCGGCGACGATCCGGTCCCCGTCGACCTCCACCCACCCGGGGACGAGTTCAGCCTCGTCGCCCAGCAGCACCCGCTGCCCGCTGATCAGCATGGCCGGCTCAGAGCTCGAGCCGCTGCCAGTCGGGCAGGTGCGCGTAGGTCTCCTTGTAGTAGTCGTGCAGCGCGAGCCCGGCCGCGGCCGCCTCGTCGACCACGACTGTGGCGTGCTGGTGCAGCTGCAGCACCGAGCCGGGCCACATCGCGGTGATCGGCCCTTCCACCACCGCAGCGATGGCTTCGGCCTTGCCCTCGCCGGTCGCCATCAGGATGACGTTGCGAGCGTCCATGATCGTCCCCAGCCCCTGGGTCATGCAGTGCCGCGGGACGTCGTCGATGGACGGGAAGAACCGCGCGTTGTCCTGCCGGGTGACCTCGGCGAGGGTCTTGATTCTGGTGCGCGAGGAGAGCGAACTGGTGGGCTCGTTGAAGCCGATGTGGCCGTTGGAGCCCACCCCGAGGAACTGGATGTCCACTCCCCCTGCGGCAGTGATCGCGGCCTCGTAGGCGGGCCCTGCGGCCTGCAGGTCCGCGGCGAAGCCGTCGGGGACGTGGACTCGCGAAGGGTCGAGGCCCAGCGGGACGGTCACCGTCCGGTGGATCACCTCGTGGTAGCTCTCCGGGTGCCCCTTGGGGATGCCGACGTACTCGTCGAGGGCGAAGGCTGAGGCCTGCGACAGGTCGAGTTCGCCCGCCGCGACGAGCTTCGCCAGCTCGAGGTAGGTCTGCACCGGCGACGACCCGGTGGCCACCCCGAGGACCACCCGCGGGCCGATCGCCGCGGCCAGCCGTGCCGCCTTCGCGGCGGCGACCTGGCCTACCCGTTCAGGGGTGGGACAGATGATGACTTCCATTCCGATTCCTCACTTCCGGCCCGCGGAGCGGGCGCCGGCCAGGCGCCCCGGGGACCGTCCGGCCCCCGGGGCGGCCTTTGTCACTGGGCGGTCGGGTCCAGCGACACGTTGGTGGTGTCGCCCTCATCCTCGCGTCCCGGCGTGCGCAGGTTCCACTTGCGGATCGCGAACCGGAACAGGAAGTAGTAGATGACGGCGAACACCAGGCCCTGGACGATCAGCAGCCACGGCATGGTGCCGATGTTCCAGTTCAGCGCGAAGTCGAACAGGCCTGCGGAGAAGCCGAAGCCCATCTTCGCCCCCAGCAGGTTGGCCACCGCCAGCGAGACACCGGTGAGCACGGCGTGGATGACGTACAGCGGCCACGCCACGAACATGAAGGCGAACTCCAGCGGCTCGGTGACACCGGTCAGGAACGCGGTGAGCGCCACCGAGAGCATGATGCCGCCGACCAGCTTGCGGTTCTCCGGCTTGGCCTCCTGCCAGATCGCCAGGGCGGCGGCCGGGAGGGCGAACATCATGATCGGGAAGAAGCCGGACATGAAGGTGCCCGCGGTCGGGTCGCCGGCCAGGAACCGGGCGATGTCGCCATGGACGACGGAGCCATCGGCCTTGGTGAACTCACCCAGCAGGAACCACGGCGGGTTGTTCAGGATGTGGTGCAGCCCCAGCGGGATCAGCAGCCGGTTGAGGGTGCCGTAGACGAAGCCGCCGATGACGGCGTTCTGGGCGACCCAGTTGCCCACCCCGGTCAGGCCGGCGTCGAAGGCCGGGTAGACGAAGGCGAGCAGCACGGCGAGCACAATCGCTGCCACCGCGGTGATCATCGGCACGAACCGTCGACCGCCGAAGAAGGCGAGGTACGGCGGCAACTGGATTCGGTAGTAGCGCTGCCACAGCCAGCCGGAGATGAGCCCCATCAGGATGCCGCCGAGGACGCCGTAGTTGATCAGCTTCTGGACGCCGGCATCGCTCACCGGCAGCCCGATGACCGGGGACATGGCGTCGCCGACGCCCTTGAACACGAGGTAGCCGACGACGGCTGCCAGCGCCGTGGAGCCGTCGGACTTGCGGGCGATGCCGATCGCCACGCCCACGGCGAACAGCAGGGGCAGGTTGGCGAACAGCGCGTTACCGGCGGCGCCGATCACCGACGCGACCGCTCCCCAGCCCAGGCCGTTGGCGCCGAGCAGGTCGTCCTGGCCGAGCCGCAGCAGCAGGGCGGCGGCCGGCAGCGATGCGATCGGAAGCATCAGGCTGCGCCCGAACTTCTGGATCGGCGCGAGGTTGAACCGTCCCGCCTTCTCTACTTCATTGGTTGTCACCGACATTTCCTCTCATGGGGTGGTGGCTGGAGGGGAGCATGTCGCTCCGGAGCTCCATGTGCAGCTGGTAGCGGTCGCCGCGATAGCGGGAGACCACCTCTTCCACGGGACGACCGGCAGCACTCGACTGGCGCCGGAAGACCAGCAGGGGGGTGTGGACTGGAGCGGCGAGCAGGTCGGCCATCTCGGCCGTCGCGCTCTCGCCCCACAGGACCTGCACCGCCTTGTCGATCCACAACCCGTAATCCTCACCGAGGATCCGGTAGAGGGATTCCCCCTCCAGGTCGTGCTGGTCGAGATCGGGCAGGGCGGGTCCGGGGTACCAACCGTCCTCGTGGGCGATCGGTTGGCCGTCGGCGAGCCGGATCCGGGTGATCCGCCACGCCTTCTCGGCGGGGTTCAGGCCGAGGGCTGCCGCCACCTCTGGTGACGGACGCCGCAACCCGACGCCGAGCAGCCGGGTCGAGGGCGTCAGCCCCCGCCGGCGCATGTCGGTGGAGAACGACGCCAGGTGCAGCGTCGACTCCACCCGGGGACGCAGTGCGAAGGTGCCCAGGCCCTGGGTCCGCTGCAGCAGGCCGTCGGCCACCAGGCCGTCGATTGCCTTGCGGACGGTGGCCCGCGACACCCTGTAGCCCAGCATGAGTTCGCGTTCGGAGGGTATCGGTTGTCCCGGCACGCACAATGCGACGATCCGGTCCCGCACTTGCAGGTGCTTGGGAACCGGGCCGGCGGCGATTGCCTCTTCCATCATGCTGACCCCACTGGTCTCGACATGTTCGTACTGGTACGTACCAGTTGGCGCCATCATGCTAACGTACGGAGCAGGTGTCAAGGGCGACGCCGCACCCCATGAGAGAGGACCCTGATGGCAAGCAAGGCAGAGCAGATCGTCGCCGGGCTCGGCGGCGCTGACAACATCGACGAGATCGAGGCCTGCATCACCCGGTTGCGCACCGAGGTGAGGGATCCGGGCCGGGTGAACGAGGCGGCGCTGAAGGCCGCCGGTGCCCACGGTGTCCTCACCGCGGGGCGCGTGGTCCAGGTTGTGGTGGGACCCGAGGCCGATGTCCTCGCCGATGACATCGGGGACCTGCTGTGACCGCCGTGCTGGCCCCCTGTGCGGGCACCGTCATCGCCATCACCGAGGTCGAGGACCCGGTCTTCGCCGGCCAGATGGTAGGCCCCGGCGTCGGCATCCGGCCGGCCGAGGGCCGCGCCACCGTTGTCGCCCCGGTCTCAGGGACGATCGTCAAGCTCCACCCCCACGCCCTCGCGATGGCGACGGCGGACGGCGCGGGGATCCTGGTGCACCTGGGCATCGACACCGTCTCGCTCAACGGCGAGGGGTTCGAACTGCACGCCGCCGACGGAGCCACCATCTCCGCCGGTGACCCGGTGATCACCTGGGACCCTGCCGACATCGTGGCGCGCGGGTTCAGCAGCACCGTGATCGTCGTGGCGCTGGACCGTCCGGCCGACTCGGTCACGTCCAACGCCGTGGGCGGCCAGGTCGCCATAGGCGACGTGCTCTTCGAGCTCTGAGCACCCGGCCGGCGGCGCGCCACGAGGTGGCGCGCTGCCGGCTCACCGCTGCGGCCGGACTATCTTCTTCTTCTCCACGACGCCGGCCTTGCGGGCCGCCTCCTCGCGCTGCAGCGCGGCCTGCTCGGCCTTGAGTTCCTCCATGTTGAACGTGCCCCGCAGCAGCACGAACACCACGCCGGCGATCCCCAGCGACCAGGTCACCGGCGCCTGCAGCACCAGCGGCAGCGTGATCACCGCCACCACGTCGATGCCGCGGAACAGGTTGAACAGCAGGGTCGGCGGCATCGCGCCGGACTCGGTGGCCATCATCGGGACGCCGAAGTCGACCCGCTTGGCGGTCACCCAGCGCACGGCGCCGAACAGGCCCGCCACCGCTGTCACCAGCGCAACCAGGGCGCCCTCCAGCGGGAGCCGGTCAGCGCCGGATTGGGCGATCCCGATGAAGGCGGGGGTCGCGAGCGCCGCCCAGACCAGCGCCAGCCCGGCGGGCACCGCCATCGCGGCGGTCCGGATCGCCGAGGTCTTGAACGGCAGCATCCGGGCCAGGCCCCCGGTGCGGGTCAGCACCCGCAGGCTGCCCAGGAACGGCACCAGGGCTACCACCAGGGCGAGCCCGCTGATCAGCGCGTTCAACTGGCTGAGCCGCAGCGCGTCGGCGGCGTAGGGCACCACGAGGCTGACCGCCAGGCCGATCCAGGGCTTGGGGTAGCGCCACAGCCGCTCCACGTCCCGCCAGACCAGCGCGCCGATGCCCAGGCCCTTGCCCTTGCGTGGGCGGACGTGACCGCGGGCGGCCGCCTCGCGCTCGACGAGGATGTCGCGGATCAGGCCGAAATCGAGGGCGAACATGGCGCCCTGCATGCCGGCCACCAGCGACCCGCCACTGAGCAGTCGGGCCCTGCGGATCTGTTCGAGGCGCCGCCTCGCGAGCATGAGGCCGACCACCAGCGTGACGACGGCGGCGGCGACCAGCCCCGCCACCACCCACGCCGCGGCGTTCATTCCGGTGGCGGTGGTGGGCGGCAGCCAACCGGCAGCTATCGAGACCACGAACAGCAGCACCGCCAGGGTGGCCAGCCCGAACAGCCACAGCAGCGCCCTGACCCGCGAGGTCCGCTCGGCCCCCTGTTCGGCTCCTGCCACCGCCATCAGCGCGGCGCTGCCGATTCCGGCGGCCGCCGTCCACAGCAGCCCCGGGCCGAGCTGCATGCCGGACAACGCGGAGACCAGCCCTGTCAGCAGGGTCGCCACCACCCCGGCCAGGACCACCACCAGCCAGAGCCGACCGCCCAGCAGGCGCCGTCGGCTGAGCGGGGCGTCCATCAGCCAGAAGCCCTCGGCGGCCGAGGCCAGGACCGGCCCGAACAGCCGGGCCATCGCCAGCGTCGACGCGAAGCAGAGCAGCACCGTGACCGTCGGCATCATCAGCCTGACCACCCCGCACTCCTGCGTGGTGCAGGCGGAGGCTCCCGACTGCGCGTTCAGGATGACGTTGACGGCCATCGCGCCCAGCATGAGGACGCTGAACACCGCGACGTAGCCGTCCTGCAACACCTCGCCGAGGGTGCGGGTGGCGCGCCCGTGCCGCCACAGCTTGATCTGGTCGTGGAGGTCCTTCTCGTCCACCGCCCCCGGGTCGGCGTCGGCCACGAAGTAGTACTCACGCGGCGGTTCCGGCTCGGCAGCGATGGCGGGTTCCGGCTCCGCGGCGGCTTCCACCGCCGCGGACCGGATCAGCTTGCGCGACTTCTTGCTCATTCGGTCTCGTCGCCCGCCGCCGGCAGCGCCATCTCGGTCCCGGCGAGGCGAACCACCCGGGAGGCGACCGCGTCGACGAGGGCGGGCTCGTGGCTGGCCATCAGGATGGCCAGCCCGCGGGCCCGCTCGGCCTTCAGCCGCTCGGCCAGCCACTGGACGCCCTCGACGTCGAGGCGCTGCTCCGGCTCGTCGAGGATGAGCAGCGCGCGGGGCCGGACGAAGGCGGTCGCCAGGGCCAGCCTGCGGCGCTGGCCCGACGACAGGGTGGACGGCAGCTGCCCGGACTGCGGCACCAGCTGTACCTCGTGCAGGATCTCGTCGACGGCGGCCTCGGCGTCAGGGATGCCGTGCGCCCGCGCCAGCAGGTCGAGGTGCTCCACCACCGACAGGTCGGGGAAGAAGTCGAGGTCGTCGATCACGGTGGCGACGTTGCGGCGGATCTCGGGGTTGGTCTCGCTGACCGCCGTCCCGTTGACGGTGATGGTGCCGTCGTCGGGACGCTCGGCCCCCACCACGCAGCGCAGCACCGTCGATTTGCCGGCGCCGTTGCGGCCGGTCAGCGCCACCGCCTCCCCGGCGTGAACCTCGAGGTTGAAGTCGTCAACGATCACCACAGGCCCGAAGGCCTTCTTCAGACCGGTGACCTTGAGCACCGGGGTCCGTTTCGCCATAGCTGCGATTGTCCCCCACCGGCCCGCCGGTCGCGAATCGGGTCCGGGTCACGCGCCGTCCCCGCCGCGTGGCAGGCTAGACCCGTGCTGAAGACGGATGCCCGGGCCACCCTCGAGCGACGGCGGGCCGAGGTGGCCGCGATGTTCGACCACGTCGCGGGCCGCTACGACCTGATGAACGACCTGCTCTCGCTCGGCCAGGACCGGGCCTGGCGGGCGGCCACGGTCGCCGCCGTCGGCCCGCGTCCCGGCGAGCTGATCCTCGACCTGGCGGCCGGCACCGGAACCTCGTCGGTGCCGTTCGCCAGGGCGGGGGCGCGCGTCGTTCCCGCCGACCTGTCCTTCGGCATGCTCTCGACAGGACGCGAGCGCCAGCCCGACCTGCCCTTCATCAACGCCGACGCGCTGGCGCTGCCCTTCGCCGACGACGCCTTCGACGCGGTCACCATCTCGTTCGGCCTGCGCAACGTCGAGGACACCGCGGGCGCGCTCGCCGAGCTGCGGCGGGTGACCAGGCCGGGCGGACGGATCGTGGTCTGCGAGTTCTCCACCCCGACCTGGCGGCCGTTCCGCTCGGTGTACCACCTCTACCTCGGCAGGGTGCTCCCGGCGGTGGCGAAGCTGTCGTCCAACCCGGTCGCCTACGACTACCTGGGCGAGTCGATCCTGGCCTGGCCCACCCAGCAGGCCCTGGCCGACCTGCTGCACGACGCCGGCTGGCGCGAGGTGGGCTGGAAGAACCTCAGCGGTGGGATCGTCGCGCTCCACCGGGCGCAGGCCTGATGGTCCACCTCCACTCCGCGGCGGCCGGGGGCTGCCCCCTGAAGACCCACAATGCCTTCCAGCCCGGGCTGGTGGCGCCCCCGGCGCCCCCGCGTCCGCAGTGGGCTGCCGACCACCGCGGCTTCGCCGCCGCGGTGCTGGCCGAGGTCGTGGCCGGCGATCGGGTGGTCGACCTGCGCGGGCTCGTCGACCTGCCGCTGGCCGAGCAGGAACAGGCCTGCCTGGCCGCGCTGCGCGAGGGCGCCGACGTGGTGGTGGGTGGGCGGCTCCCGACCGCCGACCACAGGGTGGGCAGGCCCGACCTGCTGGTCAGGACGGCCGACGGGTACGTCCCCGGCGTCGTGCGCAGCTACCGGATGTTCGACAGCCGCGGCGAGGACTCGGTGGCCACGGTCTCCCGACTCGGCAGCCTCACCGTCACCGAACAGCTCGCGAAGGTGCGGTTCCGGTGGCGCTACCGCTGGCACCTGGGGCTGCGGCTGGCCCACTACCACCGGATGCTGGAGTCGTCAGGGTTCGCCGGCGCCCGTCCGCTCGGGATCGTGGTCGGTGATGACCCGCTGGAGGGTCTCGGCCAGGTGGGGGTCTGGCTCGACCTCGA
Organism: Actinomycetes bacterium; assembly: GCA_023432725.1. Lineage (GTDB taxonomy): Bacteria > Actinomycetota > Actinomycetes > Propionibacteriales > Propionibacteriaceae > Propionicimonas. Next base: position 17,691 of record JAEYUH010000013.1, read on the forward strand.
TTGCGCGACGCTGCCGCTGGCGGGCGGCCAGCCCGCCGAGCCCGACCAGGAGGCGACCAGTTCGCTGGCCCGCTACGACTACGAGTTCGCAGTCCGGCTCGATCTCGCCCGGCGCGCGGTCACCATGGAGCCGTCGCCAGTCCCCGCCCTGCTGCCGATCCGTAGCCGCGAGTGCGAGACCTGCGCCTGGTCGCCGCTGTGCCTGGAGCGTCTCGACCCCGACGACCTGTCGCTGAGGATCAGCAAGTCACCGCTGGACCGCCACGAGATCGCGATGCTGCGGGAGGCCGGGGTGACCACCGTCGCCGACCTCGCCACGGCGGACCTCGACACCCTGCTGCCCAGGTACCTGCCACGGGTCGGGCACCGCAAGGGAGCCGAGGATCGGGTCAGGCTGGCCCAGCGGCGTTCGCTGCTGCTGCGCGATGGCGTCCAGCTGGAACGCATCGGCAAGGATCCGGTCGACCTGCCCACCGCCCCGCTCGAGATCGACCTCGACGTCGAAACCTCCGCCGACGAGAAGGTCTACCTGTGGGGGTTCTGGGTGAGCGGGGCCGCCGCCGGCGAACCCGGCTACGTCGAGTTCAGCGACTTCCGTCCGCTCGACGAGGCCGGCGAGGTGGCCCTGGCGGTGCGGGCGATGAGCTGGCTGCGGCAGCGGGTCGAGGGCGTGGACTCGCTGGTCTTCCACTACTCCGGCTACGAGCGCGACCAGCTCGAGCGGCTCGCCCGGGCCAACGACGAGCCCGTCCTGCAGTGGGCGGTGGACTTCTCTCGCGCCCACTTCGTCGACCTGTTCCCCGTGGTCAGGCGGCACTTCTTCGGGACGGACGGCCTCGGGCTGAAGGTGGTCGCCTCGCTGGGGGCCGGCTTCTCCTGGCGAGACCCCGACCCGGGCGGCCGGAACTCGATGGCCTGGTTCGGCGAGGCGGTGGACGGCGACACCGAGGACGCCCGCGCCAGGGCGCGGACCCGCGTCCTTGAGTACAACGAGGACGACGTCCGGGCCACCGAGCGGGTGCGGGTCTGGTTGCGCGGCCTGGGCTGACCCACCCCCGCCGTCCCAGCGCTTCCCACGCCGAGAACTCCCGTCCGCGCCGAGAACTCCCTCACCGAGGGAGCGCTCGACACCATCGGGAGCGCTCGATGACGGACCGGCCGCCGCGGCGGGGTCAGAAGAAGGCGAGGTACAGGGCGGAGGCCGCCACCGAGGCGGTGACCAGGCCCTCGAAGAGCCGCTGGTCCACCTTCTTGATGACGATCCTGCCCAGCCAGGTGCCCAGCAGCACGATCGGCACCACGCTGGCCCACAGCAGCGCCGTGTGCGCCCCGATCAGCCCCAGTCCGATCGAGATCGGCAGCTTGATCGCGTTCACCGCGAAGAAGAACCACGCCCCGGTGCCGATGAACCGCCACTTCTCGTACCGGGCGGCCAGCAGGTAGAGGCTCATCGGCGCGCCACCGGCGTTGGCCACCATCGTGGTGAACCCGGCCAGCCCGCCGTACCCGGCGGCCATTGCCCTGCCCTCGGTCGGCAGCGCCGAGCGCCGGAA
>JAEYUH010000060.1 GCA_023432725.1 Actinomycetes bacterium
ACCCCGCCTGCCGGCAGGGTCACCGACGGCCCGACCGGGGCGCCGGTGACGACGTCCACGGAGCCGCCCAGTTCGACGGCGACCTCCTGGTCGGCATGGTTGATCGCGACCACGTAGCGATGGCCGCCGCCGTATCGGGTGATCACCTCGACGTCCTCCGGAAGCCCGGACGGTGCCACGCCGGCGTCGGCGTAGACCAGGTCCAGCAGGGGCGCCAGACCGTCCACGTCGAGCGCTGTGGACAGGTACCAGCCGTGGCCGGCGCCGTGCCGGTGACGGGTGATCGCAACTCCGCCGGGCAGAGGTCCGTCGACGTAGCTGGCCACCACCTCGGCGCCGTCCAGCCTCAGGTGGTCGGCCCAGCGGGTACCCGCCCCGGGAGGCTCGCCCGGCCCGTCCAGCGCCACCGACTCGTGCTCCCGCAGCGGGAGGAACTCCTCGACCCAGACGCCGAGCGCCTCGCGCAGGGGTGTCATGAAGCCACCCGGGTGGATCGCATCGTGCTCGTCGACGATGCCGGAGAAGAAGCCGACCAGCAGGGTGCCACCGCCCTCGACGTAGCGGGTGAGGTTCGCCGCGTCGGACGCCGTCAACAGGTAGAGGGACGGGGCGAGCACCAGCTTGTAGCCGGACAGGTCCTGCCCGGGGTGGGCGAAGTCGACGGTGATGCCGTCGCGCCACAGCCGGTCGTAGAAGGTGTCGACCCGTTCGCGGTGCTGGGAGTCGATGCTGGGCCGCCACTCCAGGTCCTGGGCCCAGAACGACTCGTAGTCCCACAGGATCGCGACCTCGGCCTTCACCCGCGAGCCGCGCAGTACGCCCAGCCTGCCCAGCGTCCGGCCCAGGTCGACCACCTCACGCCACACCCTGGAGTCGGTGCCGGCGTGCGGCAGCATCGCGGAGTGGAACTTCTCGGCGCCGTACCGAGAGGCGCGCCACTGGAAGAACATGATCGCGTCCGCGCCGCGGCCGAGGTGGCTGAACGCGTTGCGCGCCTCCTCGCCGGGTCGCTTGGCGATGTTGCGGGGCTGCCAGCTGACCGCTGACGAGGAGTGCTCGAGCAGCATCCACGGACGCCCGCCGGCCACCGAACGGGTGAGGTCGGCCGCCATCGCCAGCCCGACCTGGTTGCGCGGGTTCTCGGCGACCAGATAGTTGTCGTTGGAGACGATGTCGACCTCGCGCGCCCAGCGCCACAGGTCGGTGCCCGGGTGCGTGGCCGCCATGAAGTTGGTGGTGACCGGCGCGTCGGAGTGCTGCCGGATGACGTCCCGCTCGGCGCGGAAACACTCCCGCAGCATGTCGTCGCTGAAGCGGGCGAAGTCGAGCATCTGCGCCGGGTTGACCACGGTCGGGGTGGCAGCGGGCAGGCCGACCTCGTCCCAGGCCAGGTAGCGCTGGCCCCAGAACTGGGTGCCCCAGGCGGCGTTGAAGGCCGCCAGGTCGCCGTACCGCTGCTCCAGCCAGCGCCGGAAGGCGATCAGCGCGTGCCGGGAGTAGTCGTGGCCGACTGGGGCGCCGTACTCGTTGTGGACGTGCCACAGCGCCACGGCCGGGTGCCGTCCGTAGCGTTCGGCGAGCGCCGTGGTGATCCGGACGGCGGCCTCGCGGAAGGCGGGCGAGGTGGGGGCTGGCATGCCGCGGGACCCGCCGCCGAGCACCGTTCCGTCGCGGGTCACCACCCGCGAGTCGGGGTGGCGGGCGAAGAACCAGGCCGGGGGAGCGGTGGTGGGGGTCGCGAGGTCAACGCGGATGCCGCGGGAGTGCAGCAGGTCGATCAGCCGGTCCAGCCAGCCGAACTCGAACTCCCCGGGCCGCGGCTCGAGGTTCACCCAGGAGAAGATGGCGATGCTGACCAGGTTCACCCCGGCCTCGGCCATCAGGTCGACGTCCTCCTGCCACACCGGCTCCGGCCACTGCTCAGCGTTGTAGTCGCCGCCGTAGCACAGGGCGTCGAGGCCCGGCAGCCAGCGGTCCTGGCCGGGCCCGATCTGAACCGCCACGTCAGACCTGCGCCCGGGCGGGGGTCCGCGCGGTGTCTGTGGAACCGCGCACCACCAGCTCGCCGCGGAACTGCAGTTCGACGCGGGGACCGGGGATGCCGGCCAGTTCGTCCAGCAGGGTGGAGACGGCCGTGGAGCTCATCTCGCTCACCGGCTGCCGGACGGTGGTCAGCGGCGGGTTCACGAAGGCCATGGTGGGGGAGTCGTCGTAGCCCACTACCGAGATGTCGCCGGGGACGGTGAGGCCCGCCGAGGTGGCGGCGCGGATGGCGCCCAGGGCCATCAGGTCGGAGCCGCAGACGATGCCGGTGTGGCCGCTGGCGATCAGCTGCGCGGCGGCGGCCTGGCCGCCCTCGAGGGTGTAGAAGGTCGGCGCGACGTGTTCGGCGGCGTCGTCGACACCCAGGATGGTGCGCAGGGCGTCGGCGAAAGCCTTGATCTTGCGGCGGCTGGGCAGGAACCGCTCGGGGCCGATCGCCAGGCCGATCCGCTCGTGGCCCAGGGACGCGAGGTGACGCACCGACACCTCGACCGCGGCGGCCTCGTCGATACCGATGAAGGTGCCCTCAACGTCCTCGGCGTAGCCGTTGACGAAGACCTGCGCGATGCCGCGGGACCGCAGATCGGCGTACTGGTCGTGGCGGGCGGCGACGTCGGCGTGCAGGCCGGACACGAAGATGATGCCGCGCACGCCCTGGTCGAGCAGCAGCGAGACGCACTGGTCCTCGGTGGTACCGCCGGGGGACTGGGAACAGACCAGCGGGGCCAGGCCGCGCCGCGACAGGCGGGTCTCAATGGCCTGGGCGAAGGCGGCGAAGATCGGGTTGGCGAACTCGGGGACGATGACGCCGACGACCCCGTCCGGCTTGGTCCGAAGGCTGACCGGGCGCTCGTAGCCCAGCAGGTCGATGGCGGCCAGCACTGACTCACGCACATCGTCGGAGGCGCCCGGCTTGCCGTTCAGCACCCGCGACACGGTCGCCGTGCTGACCCGCGCGACCTCCGCGATGTCCAGCAACCGGGGACGCGGCGCGCCGCCAGCGCGCTTCTTCGCCATCGATGACTCCGTTCCGCTCCGACTTCCTCGTCATTGTCGCGCATTCAGCCTGCCCCAGACGTAACCGTTATCGCAACGTTACGTAACGGATTGCGTCCGTACGGTGAAAACGACTACTGTCGAAGCACGCAGCCGGTCGCGTGGCCGGCCTCAACCTGCCCTTCGAGGAAAGAGAGAACGATGCGACGGAGCATCATCACGATCGGGATCGCGGCGCTGCTGGCCGGCTCGCTCGCCGCGTGCAGCGGACCCGCCCCAGCACCCTCGGCCAGCGGCACCACGGCGCCCGAGACCTCGATGCCATCGGAGCCGGTGACCCTCAAGGTCTGGGAGTCCCTGCAAGGCCCCGACGAGTTCATCAAGCAGGCGGGGGAGAAGTTCAAGGAGCAGAACCCCAACGTCACCATCGAGTTCATCAACGTCGAGCTGGGCGATGCCGCCTCGCAGATTGCGCTCGACGGCCCGGCCGGCACCGGCCCCGACGTCTTCGCCGCCCCGCACGACAAGCTCGGTGAGCTCGTCTCCGGCGGCCACGTCCTGGCCGTGACCGACCCGGCCGCCATCCAGGGCAACGTGGTGGAGGCCGCCACCAAGGCCGCCACCTACGACGGCACGATGTACGGCTACCCGGTGGCCACCGAGACCTACGCGCTGTACTACAACAAGGCGTACGTCACCGACCCGCCGAAGACCTGGGACGACGTGATCGCCTTCTCCAAGGACTTCAACGCCAAGAACAAGGGCAAGTACGGCTTCGTGATGGACGTCGGCAACGGCTACTACACGATCCTGTTCACCACCTCGGGCGACAACCGCCTGTTCGGCCCTGACGGCACCGACACCACGAACACCAACATCAACTCGGCCGCCTCGGCTGAGGGCATGAAGCAGTTCGTCGGTCTGCGCCAGGCGCTGGACGTCCCGGCCGCCGACCTCGCCACCGGCACCGTTGACGCGCTGTTCGCCGCCGGCGACGCCGCGATGCACATCTCCGGGCCCTGGAACGTGAAGAACTTCACCGACGCCGGGATCGACTTCGGTGTGGCCACCCTGCCGGCGCTGACCGGCAACACCGAGCCGGCTGCCTCCTTCGCCGGAGTTCGGACGATGTACGTCTCGGCGTACACCGACAACCCCGAGGTGTCGGCCGCCTTCGCGAGCTTCCTGACCACCCCGGAGATGCAGCAGCTCCGTGCCGACATCACCGGTGCGCTGGCTGCGTCCTCCTCGGAGATCACCTACGAGAACGAGGTCGTGGGCGGTTTCGGAGAGCAGATGAAGTACGCCTTCCCGATGCCGTCCATCCCGCAGATGGGCAAGTTCTGGGACGCGATGAACGCCGCCAGCGCCAACATCTGGAACGGCGCTGACATCCAGCAGGAACTGGACGCCGCGAACTCGACGATCCTGGCTTCCTGATTCCACCTGCACAACCATTGCGCTGTGTTCCCGCCGAGGTGGATCCTCGGCGGGAGCACTGCCGCAATCCAGGGAGGATGACCAATGGCGGTTACCACCACTGAACCCGAGGTCGGCTCGTCCCCGCTGCCACCGGCGGCGGGCCCAACCCGACGTCAGAAGGTGAAGCAGCAGGCCTGGCTCTTCATGGGGCTGGCCCACCTGCTCACGTTGAAGCAGTACGTCAAGGGCGCCCTGTTCGCGGCCATCGAGGTGGTGTTCCTGGTCAGCCTGCCGCTGATCATCGGCAACATCGCCAACCTCATCACGCTCGGCGAGCCCCGGCTCGACCTGCCGGTGAAGGATCGTCCGAACTCGCTGTTCATGCTGGTCGACGGCGTGATCACGATCGCCCTCGTCCTGATCTTCGTCGCGATCTACTACGTCTCGGTGCGCTCGGCGCTGGCGGCCGAGCAGTCCTGGGACCCCGCGGACCCCAGCCCACCGCGCGGCAGCGTCCGCGAGGCGCTGACCGGCAGGGCGTTCCCGATCCTCGGGCTGGCGCCGACCGTCGTCCTGATCATCTTCTTCGTCGTGGTGCCGCTGGTGTTCTCGACCCTCGTGGCGTTCACCAACTACTCCGCACCCGACGCGATCCCGCCTGCGAAGACGATCGAGTGGGTGGGGCTGGACACCTTCGGCCTGATGTTCGGCGGCAGCGCCACCTGGACCGGTGCGCTGGCCCGCGTCTTCATCTGGACCATCGTCTGGGCGGTGCTGGCGACCATCACCTGCTACTTCGGCGGCATGCTGATGGCAGTCCTGCTGGCCGAGAGCAACTTCCGGATCACCCCGTTCATCCGGGGCATCTTCATCCTGCCGTACGCGATCCCCGGCGTGGTGAGCATGCTGTTCTGGCAGAACGCCCTGAACGGCGCCTTCGGAACTGTGAACAAGACGCTGCAGGCGCTCGGGATCATCGACGGCACCATCCCGTGGCTGTCGGACCCGTGGCTGGCCAAGTTCATGGTCGTGACCATCAACCTGTGGGCGGGCTTCCCGTACTTCATGCTGCTCGTCACCGGCACCATGACCGCGATCTCCCGGGACGTGATGGAGGCCGCCGAGGTGGACGGCGCCACCAAGTTCGCGCGGTTCCGCCACATCACGCTGCCGCTGGTGATGTACCAGACGGCTCCGTTGATGATCCTGTCGTTCGCGCACAACCTGAACAACTTCGGCGCGATCTTCTTCCTCACCGGCGGTGACCCCGCGGTCGCTGACACCACCACTACCGGCGCCGGTGGCACCGACATCATGGTGACGTGGATCTACAAGCTGACGGTCAACCTGTTGAAGTACAACCAGGCCTCCGTGCTGGCGATCATGATCTTCGTCGTGCTGGCGCCGGTCGCGATCTGGCAGTTCCAGCGAACGAAGTCCTACAAGGAGGGTGAGATCTGATGGACGTCGCCATCCGCCGGATCAACACCGTCGTGATCGCCGCGATCTTCGCGATCGTCGCGGTCGCCGTCCTGTGGCCCGTCGTGCACCTGGTCAGCGCCGCCTTCACGCCCGGCCAGAGCATCGCCAACCTGCCGATCATCCCGTTCTCCAACGGCGTGACGATGGAGCACTTCGAGCACCTGTTCACCCGCACCGAGTACCCGCGGTGGTTCCTCAACACCTTCATCGTGGCGGTGGCAACCTGCCTGGGGACGCTGGTCTTCGCCTCGGTGGGCGCGTACGTGCTGTCGCGCTTCCGGTTCACGTTCAAGCGCCCGCTGCTGATGGGGATGCTGATCCTGCAGGTGTTCCCGTCCTTCGTCGGCATGGTCGCGATCTACGTCCTGCTGTACCGGATGGGCGGTCTGGACACGCTGTGGGGGCTGGTGCTGTTCTACCTGGCCGGCAACATGCCCTTCAACACGTGGCTGGTGAAGAGCTACCTCGACGAGATCCCGCGCAGCCTCGACGAGGCGGCCCGGATCGACGGGGCGAGCAACTTCCGGATCTACGTCCAGATCATCCTTCCGGTGGCGCGGCCGATCCTGACCTTCCTCGCGGTGGCCAGCTTCACGGCGCCCTGGATGGACTTCATCCTGCCGAAGCTGATCCTGCGCAGCCCTGCGAACCAGACGCTGGCGTTGGGCCTGTTCAGCTTCGTCACCGACAAGAACAACTTCTTCACCAACTTCGCGGCCGGTGCGCTGATCGTGGCGGTACCGTTCGTGATCTTCTTCATCCTCACCCAGAAGTCGCTGATCTCCTCGCTGGCGGCGGGTGCGGTCAAGGAGTAGTGGGGCGGCGGGCTGGTTGGCCGGTCACCACAGGCCGACCAGCCACCACGCCAGGCCGGCGCAGGCCGCGGCGAACAGGACGCTGGTGAAGGTGCCGATGATGAACCGTTCGGCCGCGCCGGACGTTGTCGCCTTCAGCTCGGGGTAGCGGGCCAGCGCCTTCACCGCCAGCACGACGGCGATGCCGCCGGAGAAGGACGACAGGATCGCGGCATAGACCGCCAGCCGTTCCAGCCTGCCGATCCAGCGGCCGCCCTGCAGGGTGGCCGCGGCGGCCTGCAGCCCGGGGGCCTCGGGGGGCTCGGCCGCTGCCTTGCCGGTCGGGTCGGGTGGGGGATCGGCCCGGCGGAAGACAGCCTGGACGACCGGGCTGCCTGCGAAGACGGCCACCGCGCCGAGGGCTGCCACCACCAGCGCTTTCAGGACGATCGCCAGCACAGGGTTCACGGGCCGACCGCCTCGGGCAGCCGCGCCAGCAGCCGTGCGGCCAGCCGGGCGCCCCGGTCGGCCTCGGTGCGGTAGGCGCGGGAGAGCCGCTGGCTGACGGCGGACGGGCTGATCCGCAGCGCGGCGGCCGCCTGCGCGTTGGTCAGGCCCTCGTCGAGCAGGTCCACCAGCTCCCATCCCTCCGTGCTGCGTCGCTCGAGGACGCCGCGCACCAGCCACAGCGCGGTCTCGGCGTCGGAGAGCTCCGGTATCGGATCACCGTACCGGCCGGCGGTGACGGTGCCCTCTGGCCCCGCCAGGGCGAGCGCCAGTTCGGTCGGCGCCGAGCGGGCCGCGCCGATGGCGTCCCTGGCGGCCAGGTAGGCGGCGCCGCGCGCCTCACGGGTCGAGCGGGGCAGGGGAGTGTCCACGCCTCCGGCGCCGATCCCGATCCGCCAGCCGCCGAGCCGGGTCAGCACGGTCACGGTCTGGACGACGGCCCAGGGCTCGCGGCACAAGCCCTGGATCTCGTCGCCCGCCGTCCGCTCGAAGGACAGCGCAAGGCCCTCGCCGGGCAGCCGGCTGAGTGCTGTCAGGGCGGCCGGGACGCGGTCGACACCCTCGCGGCTGCCGACCTGGTCGGCCACGATCGCAAACATGAAGGCATCTGGCTTCATTCCGTGATCTTAAGCCCATCAGCTTAACTAGGCAAGGTTGTCGGCGACGGACCGTAGGGTCGGGGGATGGGCATGATCTACTTCGACACCGCCACGGCGATCAACGGCTGGATCGCCGATGAGGACAACTCCCTCGCCTGGCTGTTCGCCGTCCCCGACGGTGACGATACCGACGACGAGCTGATGCCGTCCGGAGCCGCGGTCATGGTTGAGGGATCGACCACCTACCAGTGGTTGCTGGACACCGAGGACGTGCTGGCGCGCCCCGAGAAGTGGCGCGACTTCCACGGCGACACCCCGGTGTTCGTCTTCACCTCCCGTGACCTGCCAGTGCCGGCGGGCGCCGACATCCGGTTCGTCTCCGGGCCGGTGGCAGACGTGCTGCCCACCCTCCGCGCGGTGGCAGGCGACGGCGACATCTGGGTCGTCGGCGGGGGAGACCTGGCCGGTCAGTTCGTTGACGCCGGGGCCCTCGACGAGGTCCGGCTGTCGGTGGCGCCGGTCGCACTCACCGGCGGCGCGCCGCTGCTGCCGCGGCGGCTGGAGTCCGACCGGCTCCGGCTGACCTCGGCGAAGGCCGTGGGGCAGTTCGCCCGCCTCGTCTACGAGGTGCTGCCGCAGGCCTGAACGGCACCGGCACGGCATCGGGGCTTGTCCCGGGAGGGTGCGCGGGGTCCAATGGAGGCATGATCCCGCGTCCCATCCGGCCGCCCACCCTCGGGGTGAGCGTCGACAGCACAGGCTGTGACGTGGACGACCTGGTGTACTGCGCGGCCGTCCAGGTTCGCGCGGGTGGGGACGAACCGTGGGCTCCGCTGGTGGACCGGGCGGTGGCTGCCGGCTGGGTCGGGCTGGAGGCGCTGGCGGCGGTACCCGGCTCGGTCGCCGACATCACACGGGACAACGCGGCCGCCTTCGGTCACGCGATCGCGGACACCGTCACGGTGGTGCGCAGTTGGGACCGGCTCTCCGACGCCCAGCGCACCTTCCCGCTGTCCGACTGCGGATTCCGTCCGGGAGGCTCGCGGTTCCAGGAGTCGCTGGCCGACGGTTCGCCCCGGTTCGTGATCCTCGACGTGGCCTTCCTGCTGCGGCAGGGCGATCTGTCGGCGCCGGTCTCGGACCCCGTTCTCGCCGGGTTGCTTGGGGTCGAGGTCGGACGCCGGGTCCCGCTGGCCTCGATCCGCGACGCCGTCCGCACGCCGCGCTGAGGCGTCCGGCCTCAGCGCGCGGCGTCGTCCTCGCCGGTGTACCGGTCCCGATCGGCGTCGAGGACATCCTCGGGATAGTCCTTCGGCTCCCCGTGCTGCACCTGTTCGGCATCGGCAGCCGGCGGGGTGGCGTCCAGCAACTCGCTTGCCGGGGTCGGCTCGGTGAGGTTCTGCACCTCGGACTTCTCGCCCATCCTCGCTCCTTGTCGGTCGACTGAACTCAACGGTTACCCGGCCGGGGGAGCGGCGAACCGGAGCCGTGGCCTGCCGACGGCTTCCGCATTGGGCGCCGGTGGAGCCATAATGGCTCCATGCCGAACATTCAGATCAAGGACGTGCCGGAGGAGACCCACGCGGTGTTGCGGCAGCGCGCGGCGGCGGCGCATCAGTCGCTGCAGGAGTACTTGCGATCGAAGCTGGTGGCGGAGGCGGCACAGCCGACGGTGGATGAGGTGCTGGCCCGGGCCGGCGGCCGGGCGGGTGGTTCGTTGGCGTTGGCCGATGCGGTGAGCACGTTGCGGTTCGAGCGTGCTGGTCGTTGACGCCAGTGTCCTGGCGGTCGCCCTGCTGGACGACGCCAGCGACGGCGATGCAGCGCGGGCCCGGTTGCGGGGTGAGCGTCTCGCGGCGCCGTCGCTGGTCGATCTTGAGGTCGTGTCGGTGTGGCGCGGCCTGGCGCGTGGGGGGCGCCTGGATGCCAAGCGGGTCCGGATGGCGCTGGAGGATCTGCGTGCGCTGCCGCTGGAGCGGGTCGACCACACCCATCTGATCGAGCGATGCTGGGAGTTGCGGGACAACCTGACGGTCTACGACGCGGCCTACGTGGCGCTGGCTGAGGCGTTGGGCGCGACCTTGCTTAGCGGGGACGTGCGGTTGGCGACGGCAACCGGGCCGCGCTGCTCGATCGAAGTCCTGGAAGCGCGTCACTGAACACGGCGTCGCCGCTTCACCAAAGCCGGACGGCTATGCGGCTGGAAGGATGTGCCCGGTGAGAACGCAGGATTGCTGGTCGTGAAGTGAGCAGACGCACCGCCACCGCTGCTGCTGTTGCCGCGGGCATCGTCCTGCTCGCCGGCGTCATCTGGGTGGTCGTCGCCACACAGCTGCGCCTCACCTCGGTCACCACCGGCGTCCGTCTGTGCGCACCGGCGAACAGCGACGGTCAGGCGATGTTCGGCATCGAACTGTTCCGCAACAACACCAGCAACCCGATCACAGCCGCAGTGTTCGAACCGTCCAACGCGGACGGGGTGTCGGTGATCGGTGCGTACTTCCAGCGCCAATCCAAGGGGTCGCCGGGAGTGTTGAACGACCCGAAGCTGGTGCCGCACGGGTTCAGCTTCGACCCTGTCGCCCCCGGGACCCGCGTGACCCTCGTCCTCGGGGTGCAGCTGAACAACCCTGCTGTGTCCTGCGGCCAGAGTTCACGCTGCCGTTGTTCGACGTTGTCGGCCAGTCGACCACCGGCTACAGGATGGTGCCCAACGGGCAGACCTGCGACGGACGCTGATCCGCTCGGCGGCCTGGTGCAGGGCTGGGTGGCACCTTGCCCAGTCCTGTCCGGCCTCAGCAGACTGCTTGCTAGGTGAGCGGGGCGTTCGCCAGATCGAGGAGCACATCGGCGGCGTGGGGTACGGCCGATCCAGCTGACGCGATGTGACATAATGCGCCTTATCGGACAAGGCGTAGCCCGGTGTGAGGCAAGTCGTCAACCGCTCTCTTGTCCCGACCGTCACTCCTTGTCGGCGGCGCTCTCTCGTGAGACAACTCCGTCCACACAAGCACCACGGTGGGCCCGGGCTCGCCGACAGGACGACAGGAACCCTGCAACACTTGCGCCAAGCGACCCGCAATGTGTCTGCATGCCAGCTTCGCGGCGCGGGCCGGACCACATCTTCGACCTCGTCGCCGAATCCGCCGAACTGCGACGGCAGCACGACGACGCTGGACTGGAAGGCGGTGTGAGCATGG
>JAEYUH010000134.1 GCA_023432725.1 Actinomycetes bacterium
TCGATTTCACCAATGGCTTCCATGACACCGCGAACGCCATGGCCACCTCTATCGCCACCAAGGCGCTGACCCCGAAGGCTGCAGTCACCCTCTGCGCCATCCTCAACCTGGTCGGCGCCTTCCTCTCGGTCGAGGTGGCGATCACCGTCACCAACGCGGTGATCCGGCTGCAGAACCCGGACGGCACCCCGATCCCCGAGGTGATGGGCGACGGCGGTGGCGCTCTCCTCCTGATCCTGATGGCCGGGCTCGCCGGAGCGATCATCTGGAACATCCTGACCTGGCTGTGGGGGCTGCCGTCCAGTTCCTCCCACGCACTGTTCGGCGGCCTGATCGGCGCCACCATCGCAGGCCTGGGCGTCGACGGCGTGAAGTGGATCGGCGACGGCTACAAGCTGGACGGCGTGGTCGGCAAAGTGGTGCTTCCCGGCCTGATCTCGCCGGCGATCGCGATCGTCGTGGCGATGGTGGGCACCCGCCTGGTGTTCAAGATCACCGAAGGGGTCAACCGCCGCTACCAGGAGGCGGGCTTCCGCTGGGGCCAGATCGGCACCGCGTCCCTGCTCTCCCTGTCCCACGGCACCAACGACGCCCAGAAGACGATGGGCGTGATCACCCTCGGCCTGCTGGCGACCGGCACCTGGACCGATACCCACCAGATCCCGTTCTGGGTGAAGGTCGCCTGCGCGCTGGCGATCGCCGCCGGCACCTACCTGGGCGGCTGGCGGATCATCCGCACGATGGGCAAGGGCCTGATCGAGATCTCGGCGCCGCAGGGAATGGCGGCCGAGAGCTCGTCCGCCGCCGTGATCCTGACCTCGAGCCAGCTCGGCTTCCCGCTGTCCACCACCCACGTGGCGACCGGCTCCATCCTGGGTTCCGGCCTGGGCCGCAAGGGCGCCGAGGTGCGCTGGGGCGTCGCCGCCCGGATGGGCCTGGCGTGGCTCACCACGCTGCCGGCCGCCGGCCTCGTCGGAGCCGTGATGTGGTTGATCGGGCACCTGGTCGGCGGGGTCGCCGGCCCGGTGGTGGTCGCGGTCCTGATGGTCGGGGCGTGGCTGTGGATGTGGCTGCACTCCAAGCGTGATCCAATCGGCCACCACAACGTCAACGACGAGTGGGATGCGGCTTCGGAGGCAGACTCCGATGCCGCCCAGGTCTCGGAGGTGGTGGCGCGATGAGCCAGGTGATAGCGGCCCTGGACGCCGCGTGGCGGATCCTCGTGATCGGCCTCCTGCTGGGAGCGGCGCTACCCGCCCTGTTCTCCTTCGGCGTGCGCGCCATGGCCTGGGGAGTCGGCGGCGACGCCGAGGTCCACGACGAGGGAGTCATGCCGGCTCCCCACCCGATCGGCCGCTGGATCGGGATCGCCATCTTCGGGCTCGTCGTCCTGGTCGTGCTGCTGGGCCTCAGCTACATCGTCGCCCACGGGCTGGGCTACGACCTCAGCTTCCAGGGCATGCTGCCGGTGCTCGTCCCGCGGGGCTGACCGGCTCCAGTTCCCCTCCGTCGCCCGCAGACCGGTTACTGATCGCGGGCCGAGGGCAATATTCCCTCGCGTCAGCGATATCTACCGGTTTCGGGAAACCACCTCGCGGGAGGCGGGTCACACGCTGACCCCGGCGAAGCCGTCCTTGACCCGTTCGATCAGTGCCAGCCGCTGGTCGAACGGCAGGAAGGCGCTCTTCGCCGCGTTCACGCAGAACCGCTGCAGGTCGGCGAGCTGGTAGCCGAAAGCCTCGCTCAGCAGCGCGAACTCGCGGCTGAGGGTGGTGCGGCTCATGAGTCGGTTGTCACAGCTCACCGTGACCCGGAACTGCAGCCGGGCCAGCAGCCCGAACGGGTGCTCGGCGATGGAATCGCAGATCCCGGTCTGCAGGTTGGACGACGGGCAGAGCTCCAGCGGGATCCGGCGGTTGCGGACGTAGTTCGCCAGTTCCCCCAGCGTGCCGTCGGGGGCGATGTCCTCGGCCAGCCGCACCCCGTGCCCGAGCCGGGACGCGCCGCACAGCTGGACCGCCTCCCAGATCGAGGGCAGCCCGAAGGCCTCTCCGGCGTGGATCGTGAACTCGACGTTGTGCCGTTTGAGGTAGTCGAAGGCGGAGGAGAACCGGCTGGGCGGGTAGCCGTCCTCGGCGCCGGCGATGTCGAAGCCGCAGACCGAGTCGTGACGGTAGGACACCGCCAGTTCGGCGATCTGTGTGGTCGGGGCGCCGTGCCGCATCGAGGTGAGGATCTGCTGAACGAGGATGGGACGCCCCTCGGCGCTGGCCTGAGCCATCCCCTCGGCGAGGCCGTCCCTGACCGCCTCCACCGCCTCCGTGAGGGTCAGCCCACCCTGCAGGTGCTGCTCGGGCGCCCAGCGGGCCTCGGCGTACACCACGCCGTCGGCCGCCTGGTCGAGGACGAACTCCCGCGCCACCCGCCGCAGCTGGTCGCGGGTCTGCATCACGGCGATGGTGTGGTCGAAGGTCTCCAGGTAGCGCACCAGCGACCCGGAGTTGGCCGCAGCGTAGAACCACTCCCCCAGCGCGGCAGGATCGGTGGTGGGCAGCGGATGCCCCGCCACCGCGGCCTCCTCGACGATGGTGGCCGGACGCAGGCCGCCGTCGAGGTGGTCGTGCAGGGCCACCTTCGGAAGGCGGCGCAGCACCTCGAGGTCCACCGCCACCTCAACCCTGCCTGAGGTGGTCGAGGGCCTCGGGCCCGAAGGCCTGCGGGAGCAGCTCGGCCATCGTCTGGACTCCCAGCGGGGTGGCGACCTCGAGCGCGGCCCCGCCGTGCTCCCACAGGAGCTGCCGGCAGCGGCCGCACGGCAGGATCACTTCGCCCAGCCCGTTGACGCAGACAACCGCCACGAGACGTCCGCCGCCGCCGGCGACCAGCTCGCTGACCATCCCGCACTCGGCGCACAGTGCGACGCCGTAGCCGGCGTTCTCCACGTTGCAGCCCGCCACCACCCGGCCGTCGTCGACCAGTCCGGCCGCACCGACCGGGTAGTGCGAGTAGGGCGCGTAAGCGCGGGCGGAGAGCTCACGTGCCCGCTCCCGCAGCCCGTCCCAGTCGACCATGGTGGTTCCTCCTGTCAGGACGCCTCACCCTTGCGGTAGATGGCTCCGTCGGCGGCCGGCATCCGCAGTCGCTGTGACGCCAGCGCGAGGACGAGCAGGGTCGCGACGTAGGGGGTCATTCCGGTGAACTCGTTGGGGACGGCGTCGGTGAGCGCGAACCACAGCAGGGCGAGGCTCGCCACTGCGATCTGGACGATGCCTGCCACAGCCTTGCCACGACCGCGCCGGACGAGTTGCCACACGCCCCAGCCAAGGACCAGCAGCCCGAGCGGGAGCAGGAAGGCGTGGACGACGTCCCCGCCACCCCGCAGCCGGATGGCGTCGGTGTAGCCGAACAGCATCGCGCCGGCGGCCAGGCCGCCCGGACGCCAGTTGCCGAAGATCATCGCCGCCAGGCCGATGTAGCCCCGGCCTCCAGTCTGCCCGTCCCGGTAGATGTTGGACGCCACCAGCACCAGGAAGCCGCCGGCCAGACCGGCCAGCGCGCCGGAGGTGAGCACGGAGATGAACTTCAGCCGGAGCACGTTGACGCCGAGGGTCTCGGCGGCGTACGGCGCCTCGCCGACGGAACGGACCCGCAACCCGAACGGCGTCCGCCACAGCACCCACCACGTCAGGACGAGCAGGCCGATAGCGATCAGGGTCAGCACGTTCACGCCGGTGGTCATCGCCCGCAGGATGCCGGCGAGGTCGGCCACCAGCCAGGTGCCGGACCGCTCGAGTTGCAGCAG
>JAEYUH010000180.1 GCA_023432725.1 Actinomycetes bacterium
GCCCAGCACCATGCCGAGCGAGATCGTGATCGCCCGCGGGATGATCACTTCCGGGGTTCTCACCTCCTCGCCCATGGTGGCGATCCGGGCGTAGCCCGCGAAGGCGAAGAACAGGAAGCCGGCTGCCTGCAGCACCCCGAGCGGGTTCCAGTCGGCCGCAGCAGCCTCAGGTTGCGTAGGCGCCGCCGCCCCGAGCGCCACCACCACCGCCAGAGCGACGAGGGTGACGGCGACGAGGACGCGGGTGACCGCGGCCGTCCGGGTCACGCCGCGGGTGTTGACGAAGGTGAGCGCCGCGACCGCGGCCACCGCCACGGGCTTCACCCAGGGCTCTGGCACGGCGTAGGCGGCGAAGGTGAGCGCCATCGCCGCCGAGCTCGCGGTCTTGCCGACGATGAATGCCCAGCCGGCGAAGAAGCCCGGCCACGGGCCGAGCACCTCGCGTCCGTAGACGTAGGTGCCGCCGGAGACCGGGTACTGCGCCGCGAGTTGGGCCGAGGACGTCGCATTGCAGAAGGCGACCTCGCCGGCTATCACAAGCCCGGCCAGCAGCCCCGTCCCTGCCGCGGCTGCCGCCGGTGCGAAGGCGGCGAAGACGCCGGCGCCGATCATCGATCCCAGGCCGATGACCACGGCGTCGGCCAGGCCCAGCCGCCGGGTGATGGCCCCCTCCACCGGCTCAGCGTAGCCCGCCCTCCGAAGGTCACCCCTCCCGACCTCTTCCCCGATCACTATTACAGAACTAGAGTAGTGGTGGAGGTGGCCGGATGACCGAGGCGGAGCTTGTCGTCATGAGCCTCGTCGTGGAGCAACCGCGCCACGCGTACGAGATCGAGCAGGTGATCGCCGAACGCGGAATGCGGGACTGGACCGACATCGGCTTCTCCTCGATCTACTACGTGCTGCGCAAGATGGAGAAAGCGGGCCTCGTCGAGGGCAGGCAGGACGCGGCCGCGAGCCGGGGCCCCGCCCGCACCACCTACTCCCCCACCGGCGCAGGCTTCACCGCATGGACGCAGGCAAGCCTGGCCGCGCTCGCCACCGCGAGGGTGCGGACGCCGTTCCTGCTCGGCCTGTCGAACCTCGCAGGCCTGCCGGCAGAGGATGCGCTGACCGCGGTCCGCGCCTGCCTGGCTGAGCTGGACCGGCACCTGGAGCAGGTGTCCGCGAAGCGACGCGAACTCGACGGGCCCGAATGGTTCGTCGCCGAGGTCTTCGACTACAGCGAGCACACGCTGCGCTGCGGGCGGGATTGGGTAGCCGGCCTGGTGTGCCGGCTCGAGGAGAGAGTGGGGCCGTCATCATGACAACACCGACCAGGGCGCGGACGCTGAAGCCGTTCACCCCCGAGATCGCCGACCTGCCGGACCGCCTGATGGCGGTCGCGTCCACCACGGGCGATCCCAATGTGGTGGTTCAGAACGTGTTCCCCGCGCTCTACGGCGCGGTCTACGCGCGGAAGTTCGCCCTCAAGAAGGAGGGGATCGAGTTCAAGGTCGAAGCGGTGCGCGGCCGGTTCGCCGGAGGTGTGGACTTCTGGCAACTCCCGCGTGCCCAGTGGCAGGCGGAGTGGGCTATCCCTGTCCCCGAGGGCACAACGGAGGTCGTCCAGAAAGACCCCGCGGTGCCGGTGGACGTCCAGACCTGGCGCTACGGGACGGTGGCGCAGGTCCTGCACGTCGGCACCTACGCAGGCGAGACGCCGACGATCACGAAGCTGCTGGAGTTCATCGAGGAGCAGGGCTGGGAGATCATCGGCCCGCACGAGGAGGAGTACCTCACCCGTCCCGGACCGAAGGCGAAGACCGTGATCCGTTACCAGGTCGTGCGGCGCACCTGACCCTGCGCCGGTCAGAGCGCCAATCACGGCGATCCAGCCTCGGACGGTCCCACTTGGGGGCACTATGTGGTCAAGGCGGGAGGAACTACCAGGAGAGGTGGCCATGACCGGGGCGATCGAGTTCGTCAGCAACTACTCCGATCTCAGCGACAACAACGGTTTCCAGTTCGAGTTCCACTGCGACCGGTGCGGTAGCGGCTACCGGACGCGGTACGACGCGTGGGCGGCCGGCACCGTGAGCAACATCCTTGACGGAGCCAGCAGCCTGTTCGGCGGGCTCTTCGGCCAGGCCGCCGACGTCTCCGAACGCGTTCGCTCGGCCCAGTGGTCGAAGGCTCGCGACGACGCCATGGATAGGGCGGTGCAGGAGATCAGGCCGTCCTTCATCCAGTGCCCGCGCTGCCGTCAGTGGTCGTGTCGGGAGCAGTGCTGGAACAACAAGAAGGGCCTGTGCAAGGAGTGCGCCCCCGACATGGGCGTCGAGATGTCGGCGGCCCAGGCCTCCCGCTCCGTCGAGGAGGTGTGGGCGCACGCCCGGATGTCGGCCGAGGACAAGCACCTCAGCGAGGCCGACTGGCGCCAGACCATCAGGGCGTCCTGCCCCCGGTGCGAGGCACCGCTGGCCACCAACGCCAAGTTCTGCCCCGAATGCGGCGAGCGGCTGCAGAGCGAGGACAACTGCGGTGAGTGTGGAACGAAGATGCAGCCGAACGCCAGGTTCTGCGGCGAGTGCGGGGCCCCTCGGCCACAGTAGGGCGCATCATTGGACGGCCAGGGCCCTGGACTCCGGCAACTCCTCGGCCGGGTGCTGAGGCTAGCTCTCGACCCACCCGGTGATGGCCGGGTTCCTGCCCTCGGCGTCGGCGGTGCACTCCCAGCGGTGGGTGACCGTCGGGGTGTTGTCGATGGTCTTGCGGACCTCGCCGGCCACGAACCAGCCACCCTGCTCCTCACGGCTGAGGGTGTGTCCCACCAGGGCCGAGGAATCGCCCGCCCGCTGCGTGGCGGCGGCCTCGCAGCCGCTGGTCGCCCGGTCGGCGGGGGTCTCGGTCAGCATGCCCCACACCCCGGTGGCGATGAACCACACCCCAGCCGCGATGGCGAGGGCTCGAAAGGTGCGCCGGGTGCGATCCGGATCCCGATCAGGCTCCACGGTTCCCCTGCCCTGTCAGCGCCGCTCGAAGGCGCAGTCTGCATCGTCCTCAGCGAGATGGACGCCTGAGCCGTCCCCGCTTCCTGCACTGACCTGGTGTGTCAGTGGCGACCCCAGCAAGATTCGAACTTGCGACACAAGGTTTAGGAAACCTCTGCTCTATCCCCTGAGCTATGGGGCCCGGCCCCCATGTGAGGACCTGGACAAGCCTACCG
>JAEYUH010000316.1 GCA_023432725.1 Actinomycetes bacterium
TCGTGCTCCTTCTGGCCCACCGACACGATCTGGCCGGAGTGGTTGAAGATGATGGCACGCGAAGATGTCGTTCCTTGGTCAATAGCCAGGATGTACTTGTCGGTCATGCAGAATTCCTTCCACGTCATTTCTTCGTTGGATGACGGTTAGTGGTGCGGAGCGGGTCGGTGGCCACCGGCCCGCTCCTCCTTTTTGTGCAAAGGCTGGGATGCCGGGCGGGTGGGGATCAGCCCACCCGCCCGTCACTCGTCACGCAGGCAGCAGGACGCCGGACACCAGACCGGCGAGAACGCCGCCGATGATCGGGCCGACTACCGGGATCCACGAGTAGTTCCAGTTCGAGGAACCCTTGTCCGGAATCGGGAGCACGGCGTGCGCAATGCGCGGGCCGAGGTCACGAGCCGGGTTGATGGCGTAGCCGGTCGGGCCACCGAGGGAGGCACCGATACCGACGACCAGGAGGGCGACACCCAGAGCGCCGAGCCAGCCGAGGCCGCCCGGGGTAGCGGTGGCCGAATCGCCCCAGTGGCCAGCGGCCAGGACGACGAACACCAGCACGAAGGTGCCCAGGATTTCGGTGACGACGTTCCACACCGGGCTGTAGATCTCAGGTCCGGTGGAGAACACGCCGAGCTTGTAGCCGGCCGGGGCATCGCCGTCGAACTGCTTCTTGTAGGCCAGCCAGCACAGCACTGCACCGATGAAGGCGCCGACCATCTGCGCGCCGATGTAGACCAGAATCGAGGTGATGTCGACGGGGATGCCCGGGACGAAGTTCTGAGCGCCGGAGGCAGCCACACCGAGGGTGACGGCCGGGTTCAGGTGGCCACCCGACTTGTACGCGACGAGGACGCCGGCGAAGACGGCGAGGCCCCATCCGAAGTTCACCATCAGGAAGCCGGTGCCGTTGCCCTTGTTCTTCGGAAGGATGTTGTTGGCGACCACGCCACCACCGAGGAGGAGCAGCATTGCGGTGCCGACCACCTCGGACAGGAAGATCGTGCCCAGAGTCACGATTGCTCACTTTCCGACACCTGACCTGGTGTCAGTTAGGGCGTCTGGTAAGGACGCAGTTGTTGTCTTGAGTCAAGAGCGAGAGATGGGACAGGGAAGCCGCGCCGGCGCAGGAGCGGATCTCCGGTCAGGCAGGTGGCCTGGGTCGCGGAGGGCCGGCAGACAGCGAGGACCAGGCGGTGGTTGACCCACAGCCTCGGCCATGGCGGTGTCCACGCGGGAGCACCGGGGCCTTCGCAAGACTTCCGCTCGCCGAGGCCCTGAGGCGGGAGCGGGGGGTGGGACAGTGGCCAGCGCAGTCGGCCTCATCCTTGACACCGACAGCAATGAAGTCAGAGTTCACCTGCGCGGCGACAGCCGAGAGGTTCATCTGACTCCTTCGTATGCTGAACCACGCGGAAGGCACCGGCGCAATAAAGCCTGCCCCTCCCGCTTGGGCCCATCTTGCCCAGACTTGAACGCATGCGCTACACCTGTGAACGAACGTGCAGCGAAAGGTGACGGAAATGAACGACCGGTACGAGGAGATGTACCAAGCCGCCACCCGCTACTACATTCAGGGCGAGACCATGGAGTCGATCGCCCACCAACTCCGACTCTCGCGGTCGTCGGTTTCGCGCCTGCTGAAAGAGGCCAGGGAATCCGGCCTGGTGCGCATCAGCCTGGCCGACCACACCGGTTCGCAATCCCCGCTCGCCGCGACTCTCGCCAGCGCCTTCGGGGTGCGCGTCCATCTCGTCCCGGTTCGTGAGAGCGCCAACGAGAACCTGCGCTTCGACCAGGTGGCGCGGCTGGCGGGTCGGCTGTTCACCGAGGCGGTGGACGACCACCAGCTGATCGGGGTCGCGTGGGGGGTCACCCTCTCGCACGTGGTGCGCCACCTCGGCCGCCGGCCGCTGGTCGGCTCCACGGTGGTCCAGATGAACGGCGGCGCGAACCAGCGCAGCTCGGGCATCCCCTACATCGGCGAGATCCTGCAGTCGATCGGCGACGCCTTCGACGCCAAGGTGGTGCTGTTCCCGGTGCCCGCCTTCTTCGACTACGCCGCCACCAAGGAGGCGATGTGGCGGGAACGGTCGGTGCAGAACGTGCTGCGGCTGCACGCCAAGCTCGACCTGGCGGTGTTCGGCGTCGGCTCGCTGCAGGGCCTGGTGCCGTCCCACGTCTACTCGTCGGGCTACATGGACTCCACCGACATGCAGAAGCTGGCCGCGGACGGCGTGGTCGGCGACGTCTGCACAGTCCTGCTGCGCGAGGACGGCACCTACACCGACATCGACTACAACTCCCGTGCCACCGGCCTCACGCCGCTGGAACTGCAGAACGTGCCGCGCCGGATCTGCGTGGTCGCCGATCCCTCCCGCGCTCCCGCGGTGGTGGGGGCGTTGCGGGCGGGGACGGCCACCGACCTGGTGATCGACGAGGGCACCGCGCGGGCGATCGCCGAGCGTGCCCGACTCTGACCGCGTCGTTTTCCCATCCGGTCTGAAACACGGTGCACATCTGCACGAACTGCCCCGCGCGCACTGGCCGAGCCACCCCGGCTGACCTAGCCTGACCCGAAAGGGCACCACTGAGGGTCCTGCGACGGTGTTGTCCGGACTCGGATCGGAGGTTTCGTGCGCAAGCTAGCTGTCGATGTCGTAGTCATCGGAGGCGGCTCGACGGGCGTCGGGGTGGTGCGGGACCTTGCCATGCGGGGCTACTCCGCCGTCCTGCTCGACCGGGCCGACCTCGGCCAGGGCACCTCGGGACGGTTCCACGGCCTGCTGCACTCCGGCGGCCGGTACGTCGTCAGCGATCCGCAGTCGGCCACCGAGTGCGCCGAGGAGAACGTGATCGTCACCCGGATCCACGCCGACGCGGTGGAGACCACCGGCGGCTACTTCGTCACCGCACCGGGCGACGACCCCGGGTTCGCCGACAAGTTCCTGGCCGGCGCCGCCGCCACCCGGGTCCCCGCCCACGAGATCTCGGTCGCGGAGGCGCTGCGCAACGAGCCACGGCTCAACCCGGGCATCCTGCGCGCCATCGAGGTCCAGGACGGGTCGGTGGACGGCTGGCAGATGATCTGGGG
>JAEYUH010000033.1 GCA_023432725.1 Actinomycetes bacterium
GGGAGAACTTCCTGCGGGCCTTCGACGGCCTCGATCCCGACCGGATCGCAGCCTGGGGCGAGGACGAGGTGCAGCGCTGCCTCGCCGACCCGGGCATCGTCCGGCACCGCGGCAAGATCGAGGCGGCCATCGGCAACGCGAGGGCGTGGCAGCGCGTCGAGGCCGACCGCGGGTTCAGCGCCTTCCTGTGGGACTTCGTGGACGGGGTCCCGCTGCAGCCCGCTCGCGGCTCGCTCGCCGAGATTCCCGCGCAGACCCCCCTCGCGGTCGAGGTGTCGAAGGCTTTGAAGCGGGAGGGTTTCCGGTTCTGCGGGCCCACCATCGTGTACGCCTTCATGCAGGCCGTGGGGATGGTCAACGACCATGTGGTCGACTGCCCCCGGCACGCCGACCTGGCCGGGCAGGCGTGAGCGAGGACCGCGGCCTGCCGGCCTGGCTCTCCCCGGTCTGGCTGGTGCTCGCCGCGATCGTGTCGGTGCAGTTCGGCGCCGCGATCGCCAAGTCGTTGTTCAGCGTGGTCGATCCGACGGCGATCGCCTGGCTGCGGATGACCTTCGCCGCCCTGGTCTTCTTCGCCATCGCCCGGCCGCGGTTCACCGGACGCACGTGGTCGCAGTGGCGGGTGGCGCTGGGCTACGGCGTCTGCCTGGCGGTGATGAACTGGGCGATCTACCAGAGCTTCGCCCGGATCCCGCTCGGCCTGGCGGTCACCATCGAGTTCCTCGGGCCACTGGCTGTCGCGGTCGCCACCTCGCGGCGGCTGCGCGACCTGCTGTGGGCGATCCTCGCCGCCGCGGGGGTGGTGCTGCTCGGCTGGTCACCCGCGCCGCTCGACCCGGTCGGGATCGGCTTCGCGCTGCTCGCCGGGGCGGCCTGGGCGGGCTACATCCTGCTCTCCGGACCGGTAGCTCGCCGCTGGGCTGGCCTGACCGGGGCGACCGTGGGCAGCATGGTCGGCGCGCTGGTCTGGGCGGTGCCGGGGATCCTCGCCGGGGGGACGGCGCTGTGGCAGCCGTGGGTGCTGCTGGTCGGGCTCGGGGTCGGCGTGCTGTCGTCCACCATTCCGTACGGCCTCGAACTCGTGGCCCGTCGCAGCATCCCGTCGGGGACCTTCTCCGTCCTGATGAGCCTCGAGCCGGCGGTTGCTGCGCTGTCGGCGCTGGTGATCCTCGGTGAGCTGTTGTCGCCGGTCGAGGTGGTGGCCATGGGATGTGTCATCGTGGCGAGCATCGGCGCCACCCGCACCCTGCGACGCCTTCCCACCTGACCTACACGGTCGGGACGGCGGGCACTATCGGGCCGTGGTAGCCCGCCTCGCCGAGGGCGCGCAGGCTGCGCTGCAGCATCGCGCGCTTGACCGCCCAGTGCTGGTTGGGCGCGGTCTTCGCGGTCAGGCGCAGGATCGTGCCCGTGGCGGTCACGGATTCCACGCCGACGACCGTCGGCTTGTCGAGCAGCACGTCGGCGAAGGAGTCGTCCGCCCCGAGCTCGTCGGCGACCTCCTGCAGGATCTGCAGGGCCCGCACCGCGTTCTCGTCATTGCCGATCGGCACGTCGGCCACGGCCGTCGACCAGCCCTGGGTCTGGTTGCCGACCCGCTGGATCTCGCCGTTGCGGACGTACCAGACCTGGCCGCCGGCATCCCGTAGCCGGGTGACCCGCAGCCCCACCTCCTCGACGGTGCCGACCACCTCGCCGGTGTCGATCACGTCGCCGACCCCGTACTGGTCCTCCATGATCATGAACATCCCGGACAGGAAGTCCTTCACCACCGACTGCGCCCCGAAGCCGAGCGCCACGCCACCGACGCCGGCGGTGGCCAGCAGCGGGCCGAGCGGGACGTCGAGGATGGCCAGGACGGTGAGGGCCGCGATGGTGGCGATCACTACCACGCTGACGCTGCGCAGCAGCGAGCCCATGGTGGCGGTCCGCTGCTCATAGCGCTCCTGGCTGGCGCCGGTCATCGCAGCGAGGAGCCGTCCGGCGGCGTTCGTGCTGGTGCGGTGCAGCCTCGCCCTCTCCAGCGCGCGCCGGGTGCCCAGCCGGATGGCGCGGACGATGATCCAGCGCAGCACCACGGCGATCACCACGACGAGGGTGATCAGCAGGCCCTTCTGGACCCAGCCCTCCGGGATGTCGAAGCCGAACAACATGGGTCCATTCTTGCCCGCGTCCGACCCCGCGGGCGGGAGGCGCCACCCGGCTCAGGCCTTGGCGTCCTTCAGGCTGCCCTTGATGCCGCCCTTGGGGGAGCCGACGCTGCACACCAGCCGGTGATCGGTGACCTTGCGCCACAGGCTCGAGTCGGCGATGAAGTAGGAGAACTCGTACTTCGACCTGGCGGCGGCCACCCCGACGAACTTCCGGAAGCCGGTGACGCACACCTCGTTGACCAGCTTGGTCAGCTGGGCGGCGCTGGGAGCCTTCGCCGACTTGATCAGCTTCTCGGCGTACACCTCGTAGTGGTGTTCCTTCTTGCAGCTCACCACGTCCAGCTCGAGCAGCGGGACGTCCTGTGGCCCGGTGCACTCGCCCACCTCGGGGAACAGCCGTGAGTCATCGCGCGCGCTCCCGCTGAGGCCGCCGTCCGGGGAACCGAGCAGGCAGGTCACCCGACGCAGAGCGGGTTCGGCCCAGCCGACCTCGTCCGGCGCCAGGAAGACCGACGAGTACCGGCTGTAGGCGGGCTCCACGCCGACGAACTCCTCGAACGCCGGCAGGCAGCGATTGTTGGCGATCGCGCGCAGGGTGTTGGCGCTCGGCATCGTGTCGCCGCTCAGCGCGACCACCGAGTACACCTCCCAGGCATGCTCCTGCTCGCAGTCCACCGGGTCGATGGGAGTCGTCCCGCTGACCGCGGAGTCGAGCGGACCGGTGCACTCGCCGACGACGAGCTGGCGGGGCGCGACGCTGGCGCTGGCGCTGGCAGAAGGTCGCTGCGTCGCCTCGGGAGCGGAGGAGGAGTCGCCCGGCTGCGGGGTGCAGCCGGCAGTCGCCAGCAGCACCGCAGCGGCGGCCAGCACTCGCTTCAGCATGGGGTCCCTTCGGTGAACGACCACCCATGCTAACCGGCAGCCCAACCCGGCCGCCTGCGCCGGGTGTGGTCGGTGGGCTTGCCGACTAGGGTTCCCCCATGGCTGATCCTGACCAACGGCGCGCCGACGCGCGCCGGCGCCACGAACTGGCTGCCGCCGCAGCCCAGGCGGAGGCGATCGCCGCGCAGGCCCATATCGACGACTTCGTCGCACAGGCGACCGCTCGCGGGCTGACCCCGGAGCCGCTTCAGGCCACGCTGCTGGGCGGACAGCGGGTGAAGACGCCGCTGGTCGGCTGGTACATCAACGCTGCCCGCACCCTCGCGGTCGGCCCGGGCCGCGAGTTCTACAACCTGGTGACCTCGGGCGGTCCGCTGGCCCGGTTCACCGGGGTCACGGTCGCCCCCGCGCCCCCGGTGCTCGAGATCGGGCGGGGCGGACGGGACGGCGAGACCGGGGCGCTGACCGACTTCCTGGCCCGGGCGCTGCAGAACTACCAGGCCCGCTGAGCGAGGCCCCCGACATGGCACCAGGGGGCTGCTGGATATCCGAGCAGCCCCCTGGGCGATCTGGGTTGGTGTGGACGGCCACCAAGAGCCGGGTGCTACTGCGAACTCTACGACCGATATCGTTTTCGACAGCACGCCGTCCGGCGCTGTGACCGAATTGTTAGCAACCTCACGCTGAGGTGGACAACGTCGCGGCAACACCGCCTTGAGGTCGGACAACACTCCCGACAACATCCGGGCCACAGGCTGGGCGCATGACTCCTCATCCCACGCTGCGCCGACTGAACTCCGAGTGGGCGGAGTTGGCCCGGCTACCGGTCCCCGCCAAATGGACGGGGGAACCGGCGCTGGCCGGGTTGATCGACCTGGCCGGGGTCCTGGCGGCCGTGCGCGCCGAGCCCGACGCGATCCTCGGCGCGCTGCTGCGCCGCGGGGACAGCATGGCCTGGCGGGTGGTGCTGCAGGCGATGCTCGGCCGCGCGGTTCGCGACGCAGCCCGCGACCGCGAGCACGACCTCGACGACTACGTGGGTGAGCTGTGGCTGGGGATCGCCGGCTACCCGCTGCACCGCCGTCCGGCGCGGATCGCTGCCAACCTTGCCCTGGACACCGCCAAGCGGGTCCGCTCCCGACCCCGCGCCATCCCTACCGACCCGGCCAGGCTCGCGCTCGTGCCCGCCCGGCCGGCCGAGCCGGGGCGCAGCGCCGGGCTGGTGCTGGCCAGGGCGCGGCGGGCAGCCCTGCTCGACGGCCCCTCGCACGTGGCGCTCCGCCTGGTCTACGCCGACGGACTGCCCGGCGAGCGGGCGGCCGTCCTGCTGGGGCTGACACCGGCCGCCCTGCGCCAGCGCTGCCACCGCGCGGTGCGACGGCTGGCCGCGCACGCCGACGTGCTGGGGGAGAGCGTCGGGTAGTTATCCACAGCCACTGTCCACAGTGGGGATAACTACAGCGATGTGATTCCGGGGCTGGCGCGCGCCCTGCGTCGGGCGTCGGCAATCCCGATACCCCGAAGGCATCGGCCCGCACCCGAGGTTCAAGACGTGGCGTCGGCGAGGGCGTAGCGCCCGGAGCGGACCGCGCGCTCCCTGGCCTTGGCCGCCTCGACCTCGCGGTTCTTCGGTGGTGTGGTGGCGACCAGGTCCTCGAGCAGGTGCCGGGTGATGTGGGCTACCTCGTGCACCGCCTTGTCGAAGGCCGCCT
>JAEYUH010000056.1 GCA_023432725.1 Actinomycetes bacterium
ACACCAAGCTGGCCCAGGTCCAGGCCGGACTGAAGAAGCTGGACGCAGGGCTGAAGCAGCTCGACGCCGGCCTGAAGCAGGCCAAGGCCGGGCTGAAGAAGCTGAAGAAGGGCCTGCAGAAGGCCACCGACGGACTGGCCGACCTGGACGAGGCCGCCGAGGAACTGCGCGACGCCCGCGCCGAGCTCGGCCGGCTACGCCGGCTGGCCCGGATCGCCGCTGACACCGCCGAGGTCCCGGTGGCGCTCGCCAGAACCCGGGTCGACGACACCGTCCTGACCGCGCCGGTCGAGGGCACCGTGGTCTCGGTGGTGCCGGCGGGCTCCCAGCTGGCCCCCGGTGCCACCGTGGTGACGATCCGGCCCACCGGCGCCACCCGCCTGGTGACCTGGCTCTCCCCCGCCCAGGCCGCGGCCGCCTGCCTGGGCGACCCCGCGTCCGTCTCCACCGACTGGAGTGCCGACCCGCTGGCCGCCTCCATCAGCCGGATCGCAACCACGGCCGAGTACCCGCCGAGCACCCACGCCAGCGAGGAGGTCCACCTCACCCGGGCCTTCCGCACCGAGCTCGCCACCGACGCCGTGCTGCCCGCCGGCGCCCCGGTCACCGTCACCATCACCCCGTGCCGTCCGGCTGCCGCCGGCGCCTGAGAAACGAGAGATCCATGGCCACCCACAAGCGCCCCCCGGTCCCCGTCATCGCCCTGGTCGTGCTGCTGCTGCTCGGCGGCGGCTTCTGGTGGTGGTGGACGGCGACCCAGTCCGGGCCGGTCGACACCAGCCTGCGGGCGTCGGGAACCGCGGAGTCGCGGGAGTACCAGGTCTCCCCCGCGCTGACCGGACGGGTGACCGTGGTGGCGGTCGCCGAGGGTGACACCGTCCGGGCCGGGGACGAACTGGTCTCGCTGGACAAGGCTGCCCTCGAACTGCAGCTCACGCAGGCCGAGCAGGGGGTGAGGGCAGCCAAGGCGGCGGTCACCAACGCCGAGGACGACGAGGACGCCACCAAGGCCGACGTCACCGCCGCCAAGGCCAGGGTCGCGCAGGCCGAGGCGGCCGTGGCGCTGGCCAAGCTGCAACTCGGCTTCACCTCGGTCACGGCCCCGCGCGACGGGGTGGTCGTCAGCCTCACCACGAGCGAGGGCCAGAACGCGGCACCGGGCCGCGCCGTCGCCACCCTGGTCGACCCCTCCGACGTGTTCCTGCGGGTCTTCGTCCCCGAACCGCGGATCGGAGAGGTGAAGGTCGGCCAGTCGGTCACCCTCACCACCGGCACGGCCGAGACGACGGGACGGGTCAGCTTCATCGCTGCCGAGGCCGAGTTCACCCCGAGCACCGTCCAGACCGAGGAGCAGCGCGCCACCCTGGTCTTCGAGGTGCGGATCGCCGTCGACGACCCCGAGGCGGTTCGCCCGGGGATGACGGTGGACGTGGTGTTCGAATGACCGAACCCCTTGCCGTCAGCACGGCAGGGTTGCGCCGGAGCTTCGGCGAGATCCGGGCCGTGGACGGGGTCGACCTGGCGATCGACGTCGGGTCGGTGTTCGGCCTGCTCGGGCCCGACGGCGCGGGCAAGTCGACCCTGCTGCGGATGCTCGCCACCGTGCTCTCCCCCAGCGGCGGCGAGGCGCGGGTCTTCGACCAGTCGGTGCGGCACCCGACCCCCGCGCTCACCGGCCGGATCGGGTACATGTCGCAGCGGTTCTCGATGTACCCCGACCTCAGCGTCGCGGAGAACCTCGAGTTCTTCGCCCGGGTCCGCGGGGTGGCGCGCGGGCTGCGCCGGGAGCGGGCCGCGGACCTGCTGGAGCGGATGGGCCTGGCTGCCTTCACCGCCCGCCAGGCCCGCTACCTCTCCGGTGGCATGAAGCAGAAGCTGATGCTGGCCAGCACGCTGATGCACGACCCCGACCTGCTGCTGCTGGACGAGCCCACCACCGGCGTCGACCCGGTCTCCCGGCGGGAGTTCTGGGAGATCCTGGCCCGCGTCCACGCCGAGGGACGCACGGTGGTCGTCTCCACCCCGTACATGGACGAGGCAGCGCGCTGCTCCCACCTCGGGTTCATGAGCCAGGGCAGGATCACCAGCACGGGCACCCCCGCGGAGTTGGCCGAGGCCGTTCCCGGGGTGCTGCTCGAGGTCGGCGCCGCCGACCCGCGGGCGGTGCTGGCCGCCGTGAGCGAGGCACCGGGGGTGCTGGACGCGCACCTGCTGGGCGACACCGTCCGGGTGCTGGTCGACGCCACCGCCGCCGAGGCGCCCGGCCGGGTCGCCGCGCAGCTGGCGGTGTCCGGCATCGAAGCGACCGCGGCTGTCGTCGCCACCGACATGGAGACCGTGTTCGCCCATCTCGCGGGCCGGGAGGCGGCGGCATGAGGACCGCCCTCGACCGGATCGGCGCGGTGACCGCGAAGGAGTTCCGCCACCTCGGACGCGACCCGCGCGCGCTGATCATGGTGCTGCTGCTGCCGGTCGCCATGATGCTGCTGTTCGGCTACGCGATCAGCTTCGACGTCGGCCACGTCCGCACCGTCGTGGTCGACAACGACCGCACCCCCGCCAGCCGCGAGTACCTGCGCCACTACGAGGGCTCCCCGTTCTTCACCATCGTGCAGCGGGCGGACGCGGTCGCCGCC
>JAEYUH010000095.1 GCA_023432725.1 Actinomycetes bacterium
CCCGAAGCGTTCACGCAGCGCCTCGTAGAGTTGGCGGGCCGGCCATGCAGTTTCCTGCCGACGGTAGCTGAGGAAGATGCTGCCGCCCGGTGGGGCCATGGTCACCCCCTGCCAAGGGAAGGCCCCCGGGCTTACCGGGAGCAGATGCAAGGCATGCTAGGCGGCCACGCCGCCCCGGCCCACCGGCAGGGCCGGTGGCAATCTTCCCCAAGGGTCGGCGGGGACGTGCCGAACCGGTCAGTCCATCCAGTTCAGGACCATCGCCGCGCTCTCCCTCAGGTAGCTGGAGGGCCACACCGACCAGCGGGTGGCGGAGTGGAGGTGGCTGGCGTCCAGGCCCACCTGGGCCGCCGTCCGTGCCGCCCGCCAGACGTGGTACTCGTTGGTGACGAAGGCGATCCGGTACCCCGTCGGCAACCTCTGGTCCAGCAGCCGCTTGGCGAACCGGAAGTTCTCCGCCGTCGAGGTGGACCTGTCCTCGACCACTATCGAGGCGGCCGGGACGCCGTGCTCGATGAGGTACCGCTTCGCCGCGAGGGCCTCAGGCAGATCCTCCTGCGGCCCCTGGCCACCGGTCACCACCAGCAGGGCGCCAGGGTTCCGCTCGTGGTAGTCGACGGCGACGTCGAGGCGCTGCGCGAGGGACGGCGACACCGTCCTGCCGTGGACTGCTGCCCCCAGCACCACCAACGCGTCCTCGCGGTAGTCGGCGTCGTCGGAGATCCCGAACAGGGCGAGGAAGGTCGACGTGATCGCCAGGACCGCAGCCAGGCCGATCGCGGGCAGGCTCACCCAGCGCGAGCCCGACAGCCTCGCCGAGCAACCGAAGGCGACCAGCAGGACAGCGACCGCCGACTGCATCACCACCCCGCCGTTCAGATTGGCAGTCACCAGCAGCCAGATGGCATTCGCCCCCAGCACTGTCCCGACCAGGACGAGCAACCCCCGCACGACCATCTCGCACCGCCCCCCAGCCCGCGTCGATGATGGGGACATCCTAGGCAGGCCGCGGGCCGCTCCACAGTGGAATCGACACAATGATCAGGCCGCGGGAACAGGCTGTGTGTCGGAACCGGTCCGGGCCACCGCGGACAGCTGCTCCAGGCGCAGCAGCTCCTGCCTGCGCCGGAGCCAGGAGACAAGGACCGGCAGGAGCGCGCCGAGCCAGGCCAGCGGCGCCGCGAGCGCGACGCCGAGGAAGCCCAGCGGGCCGACCAGCAGCAGGCCCGCGCCTGCCCGGAAGGCCAACTCCATGAAGCCGGCAATCGTGGGGACCGCGGTGGCGCCCAGCCCCTGAATGGCGTACCGCAGCACGAAGAGGCTTGCCAGCAGGGGGTAGAGCGCCCCCTGGACGATCAGGTACTGGTGGGCAAGCTCCACCACCACCGCCTCGCCCGGGCCGACGAACAGGGTGACGATCGGCGTCCCGAAGCCCACGATCAGCCCGCCCAGCAGCAGGGCGACTGCCCACGTGAGCACGCTGGTGTGGAGCACCCCGGTGCGGATCCGCGCCCACTGCCCTGCACCGCGGTTCTGGGCGACGAAGGTGCTCAACGCCAACCCGAAGGAACTCAGCGGCGCCACCGCGAGCTGGTCGACCCGCAGGGCGGCGGTCGTGGCCGCCACCGCATCGGCGCCCAGTTGGTTGATCGCCGACTGCAGCACGACGGCACCGACAGCGATCACCGACAGCTGGAACCCCATCGCCAGCCCGGGGCGGACGGACTCGCCGACCTCCCCTTCCAGCGGCGTCCAGTCGAACCGTCCCAGGTGCAACTGCGGCATCCGGCGCGCCACCAGCCACAGGCACAGCAGCACCGAGACGAACTGGGCGATCACCGTCGCCCAGGCCGCGCCGCCGACCCCCACCCCGAGGCTGCCGACGAACAGCACGACCAGCCCTGCGTTGAGCACACAGGAGATGATGAGGAAGACCAGCGGAGTCCGGCTGTCGCCGAGTGCCCGGATCATCGCGGCCAGGAAGTTGAAGGCCATGCAGACCGGAACGCCCCAGCAGGTGATCGTGAGGAACGTGGTGGCGTCCGGCAGCAGCTCCGAGGGGGTCTGCAGCAGCTGCAGCAGTGGACGGGCGCCCAGCGTCCCCACGGTGGTCAGAACGATGGCGACCACAGCGGAGACACCGACCCCGATCGCCACGTGCCGTCGCATCGCGGCCAGGTCGCCGGCACCGAAGGCGCGCGCCACCGGGATCGCCAGGCCACCGGCCACCCCGAAGGTGAATCCGAGCAGCAGAAAGACCACACTCCCGGTGGACCCCACCGCCGCCAGCGCGTCGACGCCGAGGTACTGCCCCACCACGGCGGCGTCGGTGAACTGGTAGAGCTGCTGGAAGACGTTGCCGACCAGCAAGGGCAGCGTGAACAGCACGATCACGCGTATCGGTCGGCCGACTGTCAGGTTCCCGGTCATCGCTGGTTCTCGGGCACGCCGGCCCGGGCTCGGTGGTGGATCTCGTCTCGCTCCAGCGGTGGGGTGACCAGCAGTCAGCGGGCAGGAGACAACGGTACCGTTCCCCGGTGACAGCAGTCGCCTCGGTTCGTCGATTCGGCAGCCGGACGCAGCCCTCCGTCCGATACTGGAGGGGTGACGGTGGCGACCGGATCCCCCGCCGATGTGGCGGCGATCCTCGCGCGTCGGCACGACAACGGCGCCGACCACTGGACAACGCCCGACCGGAAGCTCGCCAAGGGCGGGCCGTTCAGCACCCTGGGCGCCGTGCAGCTGCTCGCCGAACTCGAGGTCCAGCCGTCCCACCCCGACCTGGCCGCCGCGATCGAGCTGATCTGGGAAGCCTGGCGTGAGGACGGCAGGTTCCGGCTCTCTCCGTCCGGCGCCATCTACCCCTGCCAGACCGCGC
Source organism: Actinomycetes bacterium (assembly GCA_023432725.1). GTDB lineage: Bacteria > Actinomycetota > Actinomycetes > Propionibacteriales > Propionibacteriaceae > Propionicimonas. The sequence continues at coordinate 2,879 of JAEYUH010000095.1, forward strand.
ACGCAGCCAGCACCCTGGCCCGGCTCGGGCTGGCCGGTGACCCCCGGCTAGGGGTGACCTTCCGGCACCTGCTGGCGATCCAGTTCGGGGACGGTGGCTGGCGCTGCGCCAAGTTCAGCTACGGACGCGGCCCGGAGACCGAGTTCTCCAACCCGGGGCCGACGCTCATCGCGCTGGACGCTTTCCGCCACACCCCGCTCGCCAACCGCAGCGCCGCGCTCGAGCTGGCAGTGGAGTTCCTGCTCGACCACTGGGTGAGTCGTGCCCCGCTCGGGCCCTGCCACTACGGGATCGGCAGCCTGTTCCTGCAGGTGGGCTACCCGTTCGCCGACTACAACCTGTTCTACTGGCTGCACGTGCTCTCCAGCTACGAGCGCGCTCGCAGCGATCCGCGGTTCCTTGAGGCGCTCGGCGTGCTGGAGGACAACCTGGCCGACGGACAGGTGGTGCCGCAGCGGGTGAACCGCGCCCAGGCGGGACTCGAGTTCTGTCGCAAGGGGGTGCCGAGCGAGCTGGCGACCCGGCGCTACCGTGAGATCCTCGCCAACCTCGGCCGGACCGCTCCAGGGTGAGCCGGGAGTCATTCCGGGCGAGGCAGTGTTGAGGGGCCAGGTGGCCTTCGCCACCGGTCATCGCGTGAAGGAGAAGCTGTGTCCGAGCCCGTCATCACCGACAATCCGGCCGCCGGCCGGTTCGAGGCGCACCTCGACGGCAGCCTCGCCGGCTACGCCGAGTACCAGCTGACCAACGACCTGATGGTGTTCACCCACACCGAGGTCGACCCGGCCTTCGAAGGACGCGGTATCGGCTCGGCGATCGCCCGGTACGCCCTCGACTCGCTGCGGGCCGACGGCACACGCAAGGCCCTGGCGGTCTGCCCGTTCATCACGGGCTGGATCCAGCGGCACCCGGAGTACCTCGACATCACCTACGGGGCGCAGCCTTCCCGCGCCGACTGATTCTCGCAACCCGCTTGACTCTGACGCTGGGTCAAGGTTGCAGCCTGATGCGGTGAACCGCCCCACCACCTTGCCGCTCTACCTGACGGCCACCGCCGCGTCGCTGTTCGGCAACGCCTCGATCGCGATAGTGCTGCCCTGGCTGGTGCTGGAACGCACCGGCAACCCCGCCCTTGCCGGCACCGTTGCCGCGGTCAGCGCCGCTCCGGCGGCGGTCGCTGCCTTCGCCGGCGGCCACCTGATCGACCGGATCGGACGGCGCCGGATGTCGGTGCTGTCCGATCTCGGCTCAGCCCTGGCCGTGGCGGGGCTCGCCGTGGTCGATGCCGCCGTCGGGCTGGACCTGTTCTGGTTCCTGGCGCTCGGCGCGCTGGGTGCGCTGTTCGACGTGCCTGGCATGACCGCCCGCGAGACCCTGCTGGCCAACGTCGCGGAGACCTCGGGGGTGAGTCTTGAGAAGATCGCCTCGCTGCGCGGCATGCTGTTCGGCTTGTCCTTCCTCGCCGGCCCGGCGCTGGCCGGGTGGCTGCTGACCCTGCTGCCCGCCATCGGGGTGGTCTGGATCACCGCGGCCTGCTCGGCCCTCGCCGCCCTCGCTATCGGGGTGATGCCGCTCATCGCCGTCCAGCCGGTGGCGGCGGCCGAGACGGACAACTCGCCGCTGGCCGGCCTGGCGCTGATCCGGCGGAGCCGCCCGCTGGCGTCGACGCTGGTGATCAGCCTCGCCTCGACCCTCCTGCTGGCGCCCCTGCTCAGTGTCGTCCTGCCGGCGCACTTCAACGCGCTTGGGGCGCCGACCCTGCTCGGTCTCTGCCTGTCGGGGTATGCGGTCGGGACGATGGCCGGTTCCGGGCTGTACGGGTGGCTGTTCGGCACCCGGCGGTGGGCGGCCTGGATCAGCGCCAACCTGCTCTACGTCGTGTCGGGAGTCCTGATCGCCACTCTCGCGGGGTTCTGGCCGGTCGCCGCCGGCATGGTGGCCGCCGGGCTGGGCTCCGGCCTGCTGCAGCCGATCACGACCGTGCTGCTGACCGAACAGGTGCCCGACCACCTCAGGGGCCGGGTGTTCGGCACCTACTCGTCCCTCGCCCTCGTGGCCAGCCCGCTCGGACTCGGGCTGATGGCGGCAGTGCTCGCCGGCGCCGAGTTGCGAGTCGGCGCCTGGCTGCTCGCCGCCGGCTGGGTGGTCGTCGGCTGCTACGCGCTCGTGGCGCGCGGGATTACCGACTACATTCGCGCCACGAGCAGAGGGAGCGGGCATGCTGACCATCGGCCAGTTGGCTGACTACGTCCGCGTGACTCCGCGGGCCATCCGGCACTACCACGCGCTGGGGTTGCTGCCCGAGCCCCCGCGGACCGCCGGCGGCTACCGCACCTATGGTGCCCAGGACGTCATCGATCTGCAGCGGATCAAGACCCTCGCCGACGCCGGCGTCCCGCTCGCACGGATCAGGGCGCTGACGCACGCCGGCCCGGAGGCGCTGCGGGCCGTGGTCGCTGAGGTCGACGCCGCCCTGGCGGCCAGGATCGGCGAACTGCAGCAGACGCGGCGCACCCTTGCCGCCCTCGCCGACAGCAGCACCGAGCCCTTCCTGCCCATCGAGCTCGTCGCGATGCACGCCCGAATGCGTGAACTCGGGGTGTCCGAGCGAACCCTGGCCATGGAGCGCGAGGCCTGGATCCTGATCCAGGTGCTGTTCCCGGAGGTGGTGCTGCCCTGGCTCAGCTCCCAGACGAGGCTGCTCGACGACCCCGCCTACGCCGAGCTGTACCTGCTCACCGACCGCGCCTTCGACTGGTCGCCCGACGACCCAAGGATCGAGGATGCCGCCCAGCGCACGATCTCCTGGATCCGGGCCACCTACGCCGACGCCGAGCCGGCCGATTCCGCGCAGTGGGGCGACGACCCGACCGCCTACCGCCTCGTCACCCAGTACCGCCGCAACGCATCTCCGGGCTGGCGCCGCCTGATGGAGCGGGTCGAGGAACTCGCGACCCAGGACGTCCCGGGAACCTCCGACCCCGGATGATCGTCCCACCGTTCCGGGTGTCAGGCCGAGGCGCTAGCGTGCACGCGTGAGAGTCACCCTTCGTGAGGTTCGCGACGACGACCTCGAGGTGCTGTACCAGAACCAGGCCGACCCGGAATCCGGCGCGATGGCCGGGGTCGCGGTCCGCGACCGGGCCGGCTTTCTCGCCCACCAGGCCAGGGTGGCCGCCGACCCGGCCGCCATCCAGCGGGTTATCGTGCTGGAGGGCGGCGAGGTGGCCGGCGACATCGCGTCCTGGCTCGACGCGGACAGCGGCGACCGAGACGTGGGCTACCGGATCGGCCGGCAGTACTGGGGACGGGGGATCGCCGGCGTCGCACTGCAACTGTTCCTCGGCGAGATCACCGCGCGTCCGCTGTACGCCCACGTTCTGCCGGGCAACAGCCGGTCGCTCCGGGTGCTGGAGAAGGCGGGCTTCGTCCGGCTGCCGGCCGACGACCCGCACAACGACGACCCGGAGACCCTCGCGTACGCGCTGCGGTAGGTCTGCCGGGCGGGTTTCCGTGCCCGGGCAGACTGGGGGCATGGCAACCAGCGAATCCCGGGACGGGCTGCGGTGATGGACGTGCAGCGCAACCTCGGACTCCTGCTGCGCGAACGCGTCGCGGGCTCGGACGCGGCCGAGCGGGCCGGGCAGATCTGGGGCAAGCCGGGCCCCCGCTGGTTCCGGCGCGGCGAGCCGATCTGGCGGGTCCACCTGGACGCCTCGATGTTCGTCGGGGGCCTCACCGCGCTGCTGCTGCAGTCGCTGCACCCGCAGGCGATGGCGGGGGTGGCGGGCCACAGCGGCTACAAGTCCGACCCGTGGGGCAGGTTGCAGCGCACCAGCCACTACATCGCGATGACCACCTACGGGACCATCCCCGACGCCGAGGCGGCGATCGCCGCCGTCCGCGCTGTGCATGAGCGGGTGCGGGGGCGTGACGACCGGGGAGTGCCGTACCGGGCGTCCGACCCTCACCTGCTGAAGTGGGTCCACCTGGCCGAGACCGACAGCTTCCTGCGCGCCCACCAGGAGTTCGGCGCCGCCCGGCTCAGTGAGTCCGAAGCCGACACCTACGTCGCGCAGACGGCGATCCCGGCGATCCTGCTCGGGGTGGTCGACCCGCCCCTGACCGTCGCCGGCCTCGCCACCCAACTGGCCGCCTACCGCGACGAGCTTCGTGCCAGCCCTGCCGCACTCGAGGCCGCCCGCTTCCTGCTGTACGAACCTCCGCTGCCCCTGTTCGCCCGGCCCGGCTACGGCACGCTCGCCGCGGGCGCGGTCTCGCTGCTGCCGCAGTGGGCGAGGGAAGAGTTGCAGCTGAACCTTCCTGGCGGCCTGACCGAGGCGATCGGACGTCCACTCGGCAAGCTCTCGGTAGGCGTCGTCAGGTGGGCGCTGGCAGCGGTGCCGGACGACCGCCGGTAGCGGCGGCCCGCTTCGGCCTGGCCTCGGGCCCGGCGTCCGGCTACCCCGCAGCGACCGCCCGGCCAGGCACTGGTGGTCATCGACAACATCCGGCAAGGCGTTGCCCGACCCGGGACCCCCGACCGAGCATGGGAGCAGGACAACACCCCAGGAGCATCATGAACAAGCCACTCCAGGCCCTCTCTGACGCCGGCGTCTCCGTCTGGCTGGACGACCTCTCCCGCGACCGGCTCGACTCCGGTGGGCTGGCCAAACTGATCGAGGAGCTGTCGGTGGTCGGTGTCACGACGAACCCCGCCATCTTCCAGGCCGCGATCACCGGTTCCGACCTCTACGCCTCCCAGGTCGGCGAGTTGGCCGCCGCGGGCCACGGCGTGGACGCCGTTGTCCGCGCGCTCACCACCGACGACGTGCGACGGGCCTGCGACCTGTTCGCCCCGGTCGCCGAGCGGACCGGCGGGGTGGACGGCCGGGTCTCGATCGAGGTCGACCCCCGGCTGGCCCACGACACGCAGGCCACCATCGACCAGGCCCGCGAGCTGTGGCGCGAGGTGGGCAAGCCCAACCTGCTGGTGAAGATCCCCGCCACCGACGCCGGCCTGCCGGCGATCCGGACCGCGATCTCCG
>JAEYUH010000125.1 GCA_023432725.1 Actinomycetes bacterium
ACCTGTCGTCGGGGTTGCAGAAGGACTACGCCTTCGACATCGAGCGGATGGTGGCGACCACCGGCGACACCGGGCCGTACCTGCAGTACGCGCACGCCCGGGTCACCCAGATCCTGCGGAAGGCAGCTGCCGAGGGCTACGCGGCCGGGCCGATCACCGTCCTGACCGAGCCGGAGGAGCAGACCCTCGCGCTGCTGCTGTCCCGGTTCGGCGAGATCGTCGACTCGGTGGCCGACACGCTGCAGCCGCACCGGCTGTGCGGCTACCTCTACGAGCTCGCCGGTGCGCTCAGCGTTTTCTACGAGCGTTGCCCCGTGCTCAAGAGCGAGGGCGAGGTGCGCGCGTCCCGGCTCGGGTTGTGCCAGGCGACCAAGAAGGTGATCGCCACCGGCCTCGACCTGCTCGGCATCGAGGCGCCCGAGCGGATGTGACCCGCCCGGGAACCGTCACCTTGCCGGTCAGGCCAGGGGGTCGGGGTTCCCGGCCGCGTCGGCGGCGAGCCACGCCGCCCCGATGATCCCGGCCCGGTTGCGCAGGGCGGCGGGGACGATCGGCGCGTGCAGCGTGAGCTTGGGCAGGAACTTGTCGGAGTCCTTCGAGATGCCGCCACCGACCACGAACAGGTCGGGCCAGAACAGCGCCTCCACCCGCTCGTAGTAGCGCTGCAGGCGCGGGGTGTACTCGGAGTAGCTCAGGTCGAGGTTCGTCTTCACCGAGGCCGCGGCCTGGGTCTCGGCGTCGTGGCCGTCGATCTCGAGGTGGCCCAGTTCGGTGTTCGGAATCAGGACGCCGCGGTAGATCAGCGCGCTGCCGATACCCGTGCCGAGGGTGGTGACGAGAACCAGCCCTGGGTGGTCCTTGGCGGCGCCGAACTTCACCTCGGCGATCCCTGCTGCGTCGGCGTCGTTGACGAGGTGGACGGCGCGCCCGATCCGCTCGGCGAAGATCTTCTCCGCAGGGGCATCGATCCACGACTTGTCGATGTTGGCCGCCGACCGGGTGGTGCCGTGGGTCACCACCGCCGGGATGGTGACCCCCACCGGTCCGTCCCCTGTCAGGTCGGCGAAATGCGCGACGATCTCCGCCACCACGTCGGCGACCGCCTCGGGGGTGGACGGCTTCGGGGTCGGGATCCGGAGCCGGTCGGCCGCGAAATCACCCTTGGCCAGATCGACAGGCGCTCCCTTGATGCCCGAGCCACCGATGTCGATGCCGAGGACTGCGTTGCTCATGGCGACACCCTAGCGATGCGACGCGGCGCGGGGGACCCCGCCGATCCGTGACATCGATCGGCGGTGGCGTCCAGCCCGGTGCCGCGCATGAGTAGAGTCTGCGCCGTGACAACCTGGCTGGTGACCGGCGGTGCCGGATATATCGGGGCGCACGTGGTGCGGGCCCTGGCCGATGCGGGAATGGCGCCGGTGGTGGTGGACAACCTGTCGTCCGGGCTGCGTCCGTTCGTGCCGGACGGGGTCCCGTTCGTCGAGGGCGACATCCTCGACACCGAGCTGCTGGCCCGCACCCTCGACGTCCACTCCTGCGCGGGGGTGATCCACGTGGCGGGCTTCAAGTACGCCGGGGTCTCCGTCCAGCGCCCGCTGCACACCTATGCCCAGAACGTCACCGGGACGGCCAGCGTGCTCGCCGCGATGGAACTGGCAGGGGTGTCCAACATCGTCTTCTCCTCCTCGGCCGCGGTCTACGGCACCCCGGACGGCGACCTGGTCACCGAGGACTCCCCGAAGCGCCCTGAATCCCCCTACGGCGAGTCGAAGCTGGTCGGGGAGTGGCTGATCAACGATGTGGTGAGGGCGAGGGAGGGCTTCCGCGGGGTCTCGCTGCGGTACTTCAACGTGGTCGGCTCGGCCACCGACGAGGTCCACGACGCCAGCCCGCACAACCTGTTCCCACTGGTCATCGAGGCGCTGATCGAGGGACGGACGCCCCGCATCAACGGCGACGACTACCCGACCCCCGACGGCACCTGCGTGCGCGACTACGTGCACGTCGGCGACCTGGCGATCTCGCACGTCGCGGCGGCCCGCGCGCTCCAGGAAGGACGCCCGCTGCTGCCTGCCTACAACCTCGGCAGCGGCGACGGGCTGTCGGTGCGGCAGATCATGGACGCGATGGCGCGGGTGACGGGGATCGACTTCGCCCCCGAGATCGCGCCGCGCCGCCCGGGCGACCCGGCGCGGATCGTCGCCACGGGGGAGGCAGCGGCGGCCGACCTCGACTGGCGGATGCGCCACAGCGTCGACCAGATGGTGGCCTCGGCCTGGTCCGCCCGCCGCAACGGGTAACGACGAGCGTCAGAACTGGACCCAACCCGGCGGGACTGCGGCCGGTGGGGCGTCGGGTGCTGCCGGTTCCCCCGGCAGGTCCGCGGGGCCGGCCAGCTCGTCCGCGACGACCGCAGCTTCGGTGACGTCGTGCTCGGGCCGCGCGTGGAGGAGCGCCTGCAGCGTCGCCGCCCTGGCCCGCAGCGTGGCGGCGTCCGTCCCCTCGGCGTGGACAGAGAGGTGGACTCCTGCGGTGTGCACCGAGAGGTCGGCCAGGCCGAGCCGGCGCGACAGCGGTCCCTGGCTGATCCGGACCGACTGGGCCCGGTTGTGCGGCACCACCTGCCAGCGGCGCACCAGCCAGCCGTGCTGGGCGACGAACAGCCGGTCGTCGAAGCCCCAGCGCAGGAAGGGCGCCGAGAGCGGGTGCAGCCAGCGGGACGACGGCGGTGCCGGCTCCAGCGGGACGTGCCGGTAGTCGGCGGACGGCCACAGTGCGGCCAGCGCGATCCTCACCTGTTCGGCGTTGCCCGCCGGCAGCATGATCGTGCTGACTCCCTTGTCGTTCTCGTCGGTGGTGACCGCACCCCAACCGATCACCTCGAGGTCGATCCGGTACAGCCCGAGCCAGCGCCAGATCAGCGACTGGCTGAGCTGAATCGCCTGCACCCGGCGAGCCGGCAGCGACTGGCTGGTGAGGCTGGTCAGGCCGCGGGTTATCCGCAGGCCCGCCGGGCGGCGGGACAGCGTGTAGTTGAACTGGCCTGTGACGCGCTGGGTGAGAAAACCGATCAGGCCGGTGCCCAGCGGGATCAGCAGGCCGAGCGAGGCCAGCCCGAGATCGAAGGCCATGGTGATGCCGATCGCGATCAGGCCGCTGAGCAGGATGCCGATGAACTCATGCGAGGTCACCGCGGCCAGAACCAGGGTCGCCGGGTCGACGCGGACGAGCACCTCGTCCTCACCGGTGAGGTCGGACAGCACCTCTCCGGTCGACAGCTGGACCTCGGGGGCGGTGGCCGGACGGTGGCCGCGGGCGCGGGCGAGCAGGTAGTCGCGCAGTTCGTAGGCGCGCTTCAGGCTGAGGTAGCGCAGCTTGGACGACTCGCCGCCGCCGATGTCGATCTGCAGTTCCGCCAGCCGGAAGAGCCGGGCGGCGAAGGGCTGCACGACGTCGATGGCCTGGACCCGCTCGAAGGCGATCCGCTGCGAGCTGCGAAAGAGGGCGCCGGTGTCGAGCCTGAGCTCGTCGGCGTCCACCACGAACCGGGTGAAGCGCCAGGAGAGGAATCCGGCGACGACCGCCAGCAGGGCGACGATGCCGACCCCGGCCAGGAGGAACTGTACGGGTGGGAGCTGGTCGCTGCCCTCGCTGCCGTCCGGGATGAACTCGCGGCCCGCGCCCAGGATGATCGCCAGCAGCACCACCCAGCCCCGGATCAGCGGGGTGAGCGGGTGCGGACGCTCGGTGAGCTTCCCGGCCGCGGCGGGAGCGTCCGGCGGTGGGGCGTCAGGTGGGGACGGCGGGGCCGGCTCGGCCGGGAGATGGGCGTCGCCGATGTCGGTCACAGCGGCAGCGCCTGCGATTCGCCGGCCTCGATCAGCCGATCGCGCAGCCGGGTGGCGTCGGCCTCCTCCAGACCGGGGATGGTGGCGCTGGTCTCGACGCTCGCGGTGACGAGGGAGACCCTGGCCAGGCCCCACAGTCGCTCGATGGGGCCGGAGGCGACCCGCACCGACTGCATCCGGCTGTACGGGATCGCCACCAGCTTGCGGCTCCACAGGCCGCTGCTGATCAGCAGGTCGTTCTCGCGCTCGGCGTAGCCGAAGGCCCGCGTCCACCGCCATGCCCTGATGGTGATCCAGGCCAGCCACACGGCCCCGACGCCGGCGACGGTCCACGCCACCCAGCTCGGCAGCAGGAACCAGGCCGCGGCCACTGCCCCGGCGATCCACAGCAGGTTCCCGACCGCGGTGTCGACGGCGCGCGCGTTCGCTGCCCTGGGGGCGAGGCGCTGCCACGACCCCGTGGGAGGGGCGAAGAGGTCGTCCATGGCCGTCAGCCTATGCCCCGACAGGGGCACCGCCGGGGCGGTGCCGAGGCCGGTCGTCAGCCCCGTCCCCGCTTCCTGGCCTTCGGGTTGCGGATCTCGACGCCGCCGAACATGGCGACCCCCTTCAGGATCACCACCGGCGCTCCGGGCTGGGGCGGGGCCACCTTGATGTCGACGCCGCCGAAGATGCCGGCTACCTGGTTGCGCACCTCGACGCCCTCGGGGACCTTCACGTCCACCCCGCCGAACAGGGCGAAGGTGTTGATGGTGATGACCGGTGCCTCGAAGACCGCCTCGGTGGTGTCCAGTTCGACGCCACCGAAGACCGCCATCGCGGAGGTGTTCTGGTGCACCCGCCAGTGGCCCTTGCGGGTCGTGCCGGAGAAGACGGCGATCACCTGGTCGGCGACCTGGCTGGCGTTGGTGGTGTCGATCGTGGTGGAGGCGTTGGGCGCGGTCGGAACCAGCGGCGCGGGACGGACGAGAGGGCCGTCGACGCTCACCAGGTCGCGGGTCAGCGGCACCAGGTCGTCGAAGGTCTCGGCGGCCCGGGCAAGGCCGATCCGGCGGTCCCGTTCGGGGGCGGGCAGCAGGCCCTCGTTGGTCGCCTCGGTGAGCAGCACGACGACGTGGTCGCGGTCGAGGTCGGTGGCGGGGATGTCGCCGCCGACGGCGGGCCCGACGTCAGTCGGCTCGGACGGAGAAGCAGTCATGGGCACGACGCTACGCTCCGCGCCCGGGCGCCTGCTACCTGCCGGGAGCGGCTCTGGGGACGGTTCGGGGGGATCCCCGAGCCCGGTGGGGGATCGCCCGTCCAACCCTGACGGGTGGGATCCGGGCTGCCCGTTCAGCCGTGGCGCAGCCTGGCCGACCGGTGTGCACGCACCCGTCGGGTGAGGCTAAACTGCTTGGGCGGCCCCGGCGTGGGCCGCACGCGGATGTAGTTCAATGGCAGAACATCAGCTTCCCAAGCTGACAGTGCGGGTTCGATTCCCGTCATCCGCTCCATGCAAAGTGCCTTGTCAGGGCCGTGTTCTTGGGCCGTC
>JAEYUH010000193.1 GCA_023432725.1 Actinomycetes bacterium
TCACCGGGTCAAGTCCCACAGGAGAAACCACACTCGTGGCTGTCAAGATTCGTCTGAAGCGACTCGGCAAGATCCGGTCGCCGCACTACCGCATCGTCGTGATGGACGCCCGCGCCAAGCGGGACGGCCGGGCGATCGAGGAGATCGGCATCTACCACCCCAAGAACGACCCGTCGGTCATCGAGGTCAAGTCGGAGCGGGCGCAGTACTGGCTCGGCGTCGGCGCCCAGCCGACCGAGGCCGTGGTCGCGCTGCTGAAGCGGACCGGTGACTGGCAGAAGTTCACCGGCCAGGACGCGCCGTCCGGCGTCACCCCGCAGGCTGCGAAGCCGGACAAGGTCGCGCTGTTCAACGCCGCGCTGGCCGAGGCCGACGACGCCCCCGCCTCCGCCGCCATCTCGGTCTCAAGGAAGAAGGCCGCCGCCGCCGAGGCTGACGAAGCCGCCGAGGCGCCGGCCGAGGGCGACGAGGCCTGAGATGCTCGCCGACGCTCTGGAGCACCTGGTCCGCGGGCTGGTTCCCAACGCCGATGACGTCAGGGTCAGGGAGTCCGATCGCGGGCGCGTCAGGACCTTCGAGGTCCGGGTGCATCCCGACGACATCGGCAAGGTGATCGGCCGCCAGGGGCGCACCGCCAGCGCGCTGCGCACGGTGATCGGTGCGCTCGCCGGGCGCGAGCAGGTCCGCATCGACTTCATCGATGTCGACCGACGCCCCAACCGGAGGCGCTGAGCCGCTGCCGATGGCGCACACCGAGGTTCTGGTGGGCCGCGTGGGCAAAGCACACGGCCTGCGCGGCGAGATCACCGTCCACACCACCACTGACTCCCCGGAGCAGCGATTCGCTCCGGGGAGTCAGCTGTACTCCACGAACCCCGCCCGGACCTACACGGTCCGCAGCCTGCGGTGGCAGGCCGGCACCTTCGTGATCAGCCTGGCCGAGGCCACCGACAGGTCGGCGGCCGAGGCGCTGCGAGGCATCGAGTTGTGGGCCCGGATCGAGACCGACGCCGAGGTCGACGAGGACGAGTTCCACGACACCGCCCTGATCGGGCTGTCCGTGGTGGACCCGGCCGGCCGCCCGCTGGGCAGCGTCACCCGGGTGCTGCACCTGCCGGCCCAGGACGTGCTCGCCGTCCAGACCCCTGCCGGCGAGCGGCTCGTCCCCTTCGTCACCGCCCTCGTCCCCGAGGTCGACCTGGCCGCCGGCCGGCTGGTCGTCGACCCGATCCCCGGGCTGCTGGACGGGGCCGACGATGCGGATTGACCTCGTCACCATCTTCCCCGACTACTTCGCACCGCTCGAGCTCTCCCTGGTCGGCAAGGCGATCGCCGCAGGCCTCGTCAGCGTCGGGGTGCACGACCTGCGCGACTGGACGCACGACCGGCACCGCACGGTGGACGACACCCCGTACGGCGGCGGGGCGGGCATGGTGATGAAGCCCGAGCCGTGGGGCGAGGCGCTGGACGCCCTGGTCCCGGCCGGCGAACGGCCCCTGCTCGTGGTGCCCACGCCGTCAGGGGTCAGGTTCACCCAGGCTGTCGCGCAGGACCTCGCAGCCCGCGACCGCCTGGTCTTCGCCTGCGGGCGCTACGAGGGGATCGACGCCCGGGTGATGCAGCACGCCGCCACCCGGATGGACGTCCTGGAGGTCAGCCTGGGCGACTACGTCCTCAACGGCGGCGAGGTGGCTGCGCTGGCGATCATCGAGGCGGTGGTGAGACTGCTGCCCGGCGTCCTGGGCAACCCCGAGTCCCTTGTGGAGGAGTCGCACGGCGCCGATGGCCTGCTGGAGTACCCGGTCTACACCAAGCCCGCCGTCTGGCGAGGGCTGGACGTGCCGGCGGTGCTGTTGTCGGGCCACCACGGCGAGGTGGCGAAGTGGCGGGCGGAGCAATCCCTGCAGCGCACCAGGGAGCGCCGTCCGGACCTTTTGCAGGGCTGATTAACGACAGCGCCCCGTTGGTTAAATACAGGCACCTGCTCAAAAGTCCAGAGGTTGCTCAGGATGTGAGAACGTTCCCGCCTGAATAGGGCAAATGGTCAGACATTCCGGCCGAGGTTTCACTAGGCTGATCGACGTGGCGACATCGACTCTTACTCCCCATCAGAGAGCTGTCCGATCCACCGTAGCCCTGAAGGTCCTTATGGCCCTCACGGGTTTGGTCATGGTCGGCTTCCTGCTGATGCACATGTACGGCAACCTCAAGATGTTCAACGGCCCTGAGGCGTTCGACGGCTATGCGCACTGGCTCAAGGGTGACATCCTCTACCCGATCATGCCGAAGGGCACCTTCATCTGGGTGTTCCGGGCCTTCATGGTGCTGGCCATCGTGGCTCACATCTACAGCGCCCTGACGCTGTGGCAGCGCGCCAGGATCGCGAACCCGCAGACCTACGAGGCCAAGCGCAAGCTGGCGCAGACCTACTCCGCGCGCACCATGCGCTGGGGCGGCGTCATCCTGGCCGGCTTCCTGGTCTTCCACCTCCTGCAGTTCACCGTCCGGTCCTCGCTGATCGCGGCCTCCCCGGACGCGACCGCGTACGACATGGTGATCGGTGAGTTCCGGGTGTGGTGGCTGGTCGTCGCCTACGCCTTGTGGATGGTCGCCGTCGCGATGCACCTGCGGCACGGCTTCTGGAGCGCCTTCGCGACACTGGGTGCCAACACCTCCGCGAAGTCCCAGGCCGTCCTCAACGGCTGCGCCTGGGTGGTGGCGATCGTGATCTACCTCGGCTTCATGATCATGCCGGTGGCCGTCCTGACAGGAGTCCTGAACTAATGACAACGACAGTCGAGCCCACGACCCGGCCCGCCGAGCGCGGGCCACGGCCCGAGGACTTCTTCGAGGTCGGCTCCGAGCTGCGCGACGCCAAGGCGCCGGCCGGTCCGATCGACAAGAAGTGGGAGCAGCGCAAGTTCGAGGCGAAGCTGGTCAACCCGGCCAACCGCCGCAAGCTGACCGTGATCATCGTCGGCACCGGCCTCGCCGGTGGCGCGGCGGCCGCCTCGCTCGGCGAGGCCGGCTACAACGTCCTCAACTTCTGTTACCAGGACAGCCCGCGCCGCGCCCACTCGATCGCCGCCCAGGGCGGCATCAACGCCGCGAAGAACTACCGCAACGACAACGACTCGACCTACCGGCTGTTCTACGACACCGTCAAGGGCGGCGACTACCGGGCCCGCGAGACCAACGTCTACCGGCTCGCCGAGGTCAGCGCGAACATCATCGACCAGTGCGTCGCGCAGGGCGTCCCGTTCGCCCGTGAGTACGGCGGCCTGCTCGACACCCGCTCCTTCGGCGGCGTCCAGGTGCAGCGGACGTTCTACGCCCGCGGCCAGACCGGCCAGCAGCTGCTGATCGGCGCCTACC
>JAEYUH010000238.1 GCA_023432725.1 Actinomycetes bacterium
TTGCCGCCCGAGGTCTTCATCAGGTCCTTCTTGCGGTCGGTGATGGTCAGGTAGCCGTCGGCGTCGAGCTTGCCGATGTCGCCGGTGTGGAACCACCCGTCCTTGATCACCTCGGCGGTCTTCTCCGGGTCGTTGTGGTAGCCACGCATGACGCCGGGGCCGCGCACCAACACCTCGCCGTCCTCGGCGATCTTCAGCTCGGTGCCCGGGATCGCCGGCCCGACCGTCCCGAAGCGCGGGGCGGTGGGCAGGTTGACGCAGGTGACGGCGCTGGTCTCCGTCAGTCCGTAGCCCTCCACGACCAAGAGGCCGGCGGAGTAGAACCAGGCCTGGACCTGAGACGACAGCTTCGCCGAGCCCGAGATGAAGAACTCGATGTTGCCGCCCATCCGCTCCTTCAGCTTGCTGAAGACCAGGCGGTCCGCGATCGTGTAGGCGAGATTCATGGCCGGCGGCAGCGACCGTCCGGCCAGGCGGTACTCCCGGCTGGCGCGACCGACCGCGAACGCCCAGCGGGCGATCCGGCCCTTGATCCCGCCGCTTGCCGACGACAGCAGCACCGCCGAACGCACCTTCTCGAAGATGCGCGGGGCGCCGCACATGAACTCCGGCTGCACCACTCCGAGGTTGGGGACGATCTTGTCGATCCGCCCGTCCACCGCGGACGCGAAGCCGATGCCGACCTGGCAGGCGAGCAGTGCCTTGCCGAAGACGTGCGACAGCGGGAGCCACAGGTACTGCAGCTTCGCGGCATCGAGGATGTTGAGCCGGTCGACCCCGAAGGCGATGTACACCCAACTGCGGTGGATGAGCTCGACACCCTTGGGCAGTCCCGTCGTCCCCGAGGTGTAGATCAGCGTCGACAGGCTGTCACCGTTGACGGCCGCGCCGGCGGCGCTCACCGCGTCCGGCTGCTCGGCGAGCAGCGCGTCGCCGCGGGCCTCCAGCTGGTCCCAGGACAGCGTGTGCTCGCCGTCGCCGCTGCCGTCCATCAGCACGATGTGGTGGACCTGCCCACGGACGTCCTCGTCCAGCACCTTGGCCGCCTGCTCGGCATTCTCGGCGATCAGCGTCACCGCGCCGCAATCGCGCAGGATGTGCTGGAAGTCGTCGCTTTGGGTGTTGGGGTAGATGGTGGTGGTCGCGCCGCCGGCGACATTGATCGCCAGGTCGATGAGCACCCACTCGATCCGGGTGCTGGACGCGATCGCGACCCGCTGCTCGTAACCCAGGCCCAGCGAGAGGAGACCGGCGGCGAGCCGCTCCACCCGGCGCTGGGTCTCGCGCCAGCTGATCGACACCCAGTTCTCGCTGGCGTCCAGGAACCGGAAGGCCTCCTTGTCGGGCGTCTGTTCCACCCGCCAGGCGAACATCCCGCCTACCGTCTCAGGCTTTCCGGCGAGAATTTCCTCGGCAGTGGTCATGCGGGTGGCCCCCTTCAGGTCGTCCTCGACTGGTGCGTCGCAGTCTAGGTGGGCCGCGACCGGGAGGGAAAGCGCTGCTCCCCGCGCGTCCCACGCCGCCAGAGCGGTTTCGGAACCCCGCAACCGTCCCCGCCCACCCGGCTCCGGCACCGTCCGCATCACCCCTGGAACCCCGCCCCGACCAGCCCCGAAGCCCTCCGCTCGCGCCAACTTCTGCCAGCGGGCCGGCGCGGCCGACACCCACGTCTGCCAGCCCCTACAGGTGGCAGAAGTTGGGGGCTCTGCCAGTCCCCTGCCGGCCGCCGATCCCTTTCAATTGAACTCTCAACTTCTTTGGCGTAGAATCGTCCCCTGTGAGAACCATCGAGAAGCCGCCGTGGCTGACTGCTGACCAGCAACAGGTCTGGCGCACCTACCTCGATGGCACCAACCGCCTGATGCGGCATCTCGAGGCCGAGTTGCGTCAGTTCGACCTCGATCTCGGGGAGTACGAGATCATGGTGCGGCTGTCCGAGGCCCAGGACCGGGCGATGCGGATGTCAGAACTGGCCGACCAGGTCGGGCAGTCCCGCTCCCGGCTCACCCACACCGTCACCCGGATGGAGAACAAGGGTCTCGTCGCCCGCGGCTCCTGTGCCGGCGACCGGCGCGGAGTGATGGCCTCCCTCACCGACCAGGGGTACGCCTTCCTGGTCAAGGTGGCGCCCTACCACGTCGCGTCGGTGCGCGAGATCCTCGTCGACCCGGTCTGCGCCGAGGACTTCGAGGCGCTTGGACGGGTGATGCAGCGCGTCCTCGACGCCGAGGTGTGAGAATTCACCACCCGCGGGGCTGGCATACTTGTGCCGCCTTCTGCATCGCTCTCGAAGGAGCCCCCAATGCCTGAGTTCGTGTTCACCATGCACAACGTCCGCAAGAAGCTGGGCGAGAAGCTGGTTCTCGACAACGTCACCATGTCCTTCTACGAGGACGCCAAGATCGGCGTCGTCGGGCCGAACGGTGCCGGCAAGTCGACGATGCTGAAGCTGATGGCGGGCATGCTCCGCCCGGACAACGGCGACGTCATGCTGGCCAAGGGCAAGACGGTGGGCATCCTCGAGCAGGAGCCGCCGCTGACCGAGGGCAAGACCGTGCTGGAGAACATCCACGAGGCGGTCGCCGAGACCAAGGGGATGCTCGACAGGTTCAACGAGGTGTCGCTGGCGATGGGCGACCCTGACGCCGACTTCGACGCCCTGCTGACCGAAATGGGCGAACTGCAGACCGAGCTCGACCACCGCAACGCGTGGGACCTCGACTCCCAGCTCGAGCAGGCGATGGATGCGCTGCAGTGCCCCCCGAGTGACGCGCTCGTGGACGTGTTGTCCGGCGGCGAGCGGCGCCGGGTCGCGCTGTGCAAGCTGCTGCTGCAGCAGCCCGACCTGCTGCTGCTGGACGAGCCCACCAACCACCTCGACGCCGAGAGCGTGAACTGGCTGGAAGGCCACCTGAAGAACTACCCGGGTGCGGTGCTGGCGGTCACCCACGACCGGTACTTCCTCGACAACGTCGCCGGCTGGATCTGCGAGATCGACCGCGGCAGGCTGCACCCCTACGAGGGGAACTACTCCACCTACCTTGAGACCAAGAAGTCCCGGCTCCAGATCGAGGGACGCAAGGACGCCAAGCGCGCCAAGATCCTTGAGCGCGAACTGGAGTGGGTGCGCTCCAACCCGAAGGCCCGGCAGGCGAAGAACCGCGCCCGGCTGGCCCGCTACGAGGAACTCGCCGCCGAGGCCGACCGGAACCGGCAGATCGACCTCACCGAGATCAACATCCCGCCAGGCCCCCGCCTGGGCAACGACGTGCTGCAGGCGGTCAAGCTGACCAAGGGGTTCGGCGACCGGGTGCTGATCGACAACCTGTCGTTCACCCTGCCCCGGGCGGGCATCGTCGGCATCATCGGGCCGAACGGCGTCGGCAAGACCACGCTGTTCAAGATGCTGATCGGCGAGGAGCAGCCGGACGCCGGCGAGCTGAAGGTCGGCGCCACCGTCAAGTTCTCCTATGTCGACCAGAGCCGGGCCGGGATCGACCCTGGCAAGAACGTCTGGGAGGTGGTCTCCGACGGCCTCGACCACATCAAGGTCGCCAGCTTCGAGATGCCCTCGCGGGCCTACGTCGCGTCCTTCGGGTTCAAGGGTCCCGATCAGCAGAAGCTGGCCGGGGTGCTGTCCGGGGGTGAGCGGAACCGCCTCAACCTCGCCCTGACCCTGAAGATGGGCGGCAACGTGCTCCTGCTGGACGAGCCGACCAACGACCTCGACGTCGAGACCCTGCAGTCGCTGGAGGACGCGCTGCTGGAGTTCCCCGGCTGCGCCGTGGTGATCTCCCACGACCGTTGGTTCCTCGACCGGGTGGCCACCCACATCCTGGCCTGGGAGGGCACCGACGAGGACGAGGCCAACTGGTTCTGGTACGAGGGCAACTACGCCGACTACGAGGAGAACAAGGTGGCCCGCCTCGGGGTTGAGGCTGCCCGTCCGCACCGCACCGCCCACCGCCGCCTGACGCGGGACTGAGCGGCGTGGACCTGGTCGAGGCGAGCACGCAGCTGGTCCGTGCGCTCGACCTCCTCGGGGTCGCGGCGAACGTGCTGCTGGCCGGGGCACTGGCGCGCGCCCGTCGGTTCGACCCGGTCGGCTTCCTCTTCCTCGGCATCGTCGGCGGCCTGGGCGGCGGCATGCTGCGCGACACCCTGCTGCAGGCGGGGACCCCGGTGGCCTTCACCGACCCCGCCTACCTCGGGCTCGCCCTGGGGGTGGCGATCTTCGCCTACTTCGTCTTCACCGACGGCGTCTGGTGGCGGCGCAGCGTGCGCTTCATCGACGCGATCGGGCTCGGCACCTGGGGGGCCGTCGGCGCAGGCAAGGCGCTCGCCGCGGGCCTGGGTTGGTTGCCGGCGATCCTGCTCGGGACGGTGACGGCAGTGGGCGGCGGCATGATCCGCGACGTCCTGGTGCAGCGCACCCCCATCGTGTTCGGTGGCAACACCCTCTACGCCACCTGCGCCACCATTGCAGCGACGGTCGCCGTCGCGCTCGACGGTCTCACCCCGGCCGGCTGGCAGGGCCCGAACACGCTGATCGCGGCGCTGGTCGGCGGCACGCTGTGCCTGGTCGCCTACCGGCGTGGCTGGCGACTGCCCGAGGCGAGGGCCTGGACCCTCGTCCCCCGCGGCCGCCGCTCCGGCTCCAGCCCCTCCTGACTCCGGCGGGCGGCCGGCTCGTGCCTGCCGCGCGACGGTGCGGACGTCGTCCACCTGTCGCCACATTTCGCCGGAGGATGTACCACCGGTGGCCGACGGGCCGGAACTGATGCCGGAAAGCAGGGGTCAGGTGTTGTCACCCCTGCTCCCCCATCATTGGTGACAACACACTGACCGCGGTCAGCATAGCGCGGAATTCATCAGGAGATCAATAACCCAGGCGTCGTCGGAGGCGCGATGGCCTTGACCGGCGTCTCGACGGCCTGCTGACGGCGGCCCGTCGGCAGCTGACCAGACTGCTACGCGGCGCGGCCCCGGCTGGGTCGCCGGGTGGGTTCCGGCTCCTCCTCCTGCCCCGCCGGCTCTGGCGTCTCCGCGTCGCCGGCGACCACGGCTGCCTCGGACGTCCACGCCGGCGATTCCACCGGGTCTACCTCGTACGGGGGTGACTGCCCGACCTCGGGCTCGTGGCGCTCAGCCGGGTCGCCCACCTCATCGGACGGCTCCACCTCGGCCTCATCGGTCTGTGCCGCCTGGACCGTCGGGGCCTCCGCGCCCTCGCGACGCGGCCGGTAGAAGCTGGAGGTACCCACCGCCAGGTCGTGCCCCACCGAGCTTGCCCTGATCTGCAACTGCTCGTGCTCGCCGCCGTTGGCGTCGACCCACCGGCGGGTGCGCAGCTTGCCGATCACCACCACCGGATCGCCCTTGCGCAGGCTGAGCCTGACGTGCTCGGCCAGCCGGTGCGAACAGCTCACGGTCACCCAGGTCGTCTGTTCGTCGCCCCACTCGCCGCCGCGCACCGTCCGCGGCGTGCAGGCCAACCGGAACGTCGACCAGGATGAGGTCGAATCCCGGACCTCCACATCGCCGCCCACGCGGCCTGTCATCCACACCTGCGCTTCCATAC
>JAEYUH010000247.1 GCA_023432725.1 Actinomycetes bacterium
CGTGCCAGGTGAGCGGCGGGCAGGGTCCAGTCCAGGCGGGCGTCGTCAACGGTGAGCTTCGGAGCGACGGTGATGCCCTCGGCGGGCTGGGCCACCGCTCGGGCCCTCCCCGCTGCGAGGCCGTCGAGCACCTCTGCGAGCAGCCTGGCACCCAGCGGAGTCAGTCGTGCCAGCAGCTCGCCTGCGGTCTCTGCCTCACCGATCCGGGTGGCCCGCGCGGCAAGGACCGGCCCGGCGTCCATCGCAGCGACCAGCCGGATCACGGTGACCCCGGTCTCGGTGTCGCCGGCGAGGATCGCCCGCTGCACAGGGGCGGCCCCCCGCCAGCGCGGCAGCAGCGAGTAGTGCACGTTCAGCCAGCCGTGCGGCGGGACGGCGAGGAGTGGCTCGGGCAGCAGCGCGCCGTAGGCGATCACGGGGCAAGCATCGGGGGCGAGCTCGGCGAGCCGGGCGAGCAGTCCCGGGTCGCGCGCACTCGCCGGGCGCAGCAGCTCGAGGCCGCGCTCAAGGGCCAACTCGGCGACAGGGCTCGGCATCGGGCGCTTCGACCTGCCCTGCGGGGCGTCCGGACGGCTGATGACCGCCACCACCTCGTGGTCGGTCTGATCGAGCAGGTGAGTGAGGGTATGCGCGGCGACGGCTGGAGTTCCGGCGAAGACGAGGCGCATGGGCCTCAGCCTACGACCTGCGGATCGACCCGCACCCGCAGCGCCCCCTCGGCCTTGCGGGCCACCCGCTGCGACAGCATCAGACGCACCGCCGCCACCAGGTCGGAGCCCTGGGCCAACGGGCTGCGCACGGTGAGCCTGGCGGGCGTCCCCTCGTCGGCTCGACCCGCAGGCACCTCGAACGGGCCGCGCAGCTCGACCCCCGGCGGCGGCTGCAGAACCTCGGCGATCTGCGCGAGCAGTGCGAGATCTCCCTCGATGGTGACCAGCTTCGCCGCCGGAGGGAAGGCGGTGGCCCGCCGCTCGGCGAGCTCGCGCTCGGCGTGGCCCACGGGGTCGAGCCGGAGCATCGCCTGCACCTGTCGGTCGGACGGCTCGCCGACCAGCAGGACCGTGCCGCCGGCCTCCCCCGGCCTGACCAGCGCCGCCACCGCCAGCCAGCGACGCAGGGCCTCTTCCCCGGCACGAAGGTCGGGCCTGGCCAGGGTGGCCGCGGTGTCGAGCAGGACGGCAGCCGCGTAGCCCGAGGCGGCGTGCGGCTCGACCCCGGGGGTGGCCAGCACGATGGCGGGCCTGTCTGCGACCTGCTCCAGCGGGTGGTCACCGCTGGAGTGCAGCACTGTGGTGCCGGGGAACGCCTTGCCGAACTCCTCCGCGGTGCGGACCACGCCGGCCACCGGGGCGCGAAGCTGGCCGCCGCCACACTCGGCGCACCGCCAGGGTGCGGGTAGCGGGCCGCAGAACCGGCAGCCGAGCCCACCCCTTCCGCGGACCAGCGGCTGGGTGCAGTGGCGGCAACGCGCGACCTCACGGCAGCGGTCGCAGACCACCAGCGGCTGGTAGCCCGCGCGGGGCACGCTGACCAGGACCGGGCCTGCGGCCAGGCCGTCGCGGATGGTGGCGAAGACCTGCCACGGCAGCCGCTGCTCGTCGGGGCAGGCCCGCGCCGCCGCGGACACCGCTCGTGCCTGTCCCGGGCTGAGGGCGAGCGGACGCAGCCAGCCGGTCTCCACCAGTCGCTGGACGTCGGCGGTCCGGTTCCGGGCTGCCAGCAGCAGGCCGCAACCGGCCTGGTGCGCGCGCAGCGCGAGGACCTCACGGGCATGCGGGTAGGGGGCGTGCGGGTCGGAGTGGGAGTCGTCGCCGTCGTCCCACAGCGCCAGCAGGCCCAGGTCGCCGACCGGTGCGAAGGCTGCGGCGCGGGTCCCCAGCACCAGCCTCACCTGGCCACGCAGCGCGGCCAGGAAGGCGCGGTAGCGCGCGGCGGGCCCGGCGTCCGCGCTGAGCGTGACGAAGCTGCCCCTGCCGAACCACTGCTCGGCCAGGCCGGCCAGTTCCGCCAGGTCACGCTGGTCGGGCACCACCACGATCACGCCCCGCCCCGACCGCAACGTGGCGGCTGCGGCCTGCAGCATCCCCGCCCGCCAGTCGCCCTCCGGGCCGCTGGTGGGGGCCACCGTCCAGGCCGCGCGCGGTGAGCCGCCGGCGGCCAGGGCCGCCAGCAGTCCGTCACCGGCCGGGTAGGCGGCCAACGGACTCTCCGGCAGGTCGTCGAGGCGCGGCGCGGGGTAGGCGGGCGGGTCCGCCTTCTCGGTGATCCCGTGCCGGGGTGGCACCGCCAGCCGCACGACGTCGGTGAAGTTGCCGGCGTAGTGGTCGGCCACCGCGCGGACGAGGGTCGCCACCGGCTCGGTGAGCACCGGTTCGGCCGACACCACGGCGTGCAGCGGCTTCAGGTCGGGGTGCTCGGAGGCATCGGACAGGCCCAGGATGAAGCCGTTGACCTGACGCCCGGCGAACTTGACCCGCACCCGGGCCCCCGGCACCGCCTGGGCGCGCAGTTCCTCGGGAACCAGGTAGTCGAAGGGCCGGTCGAGGTGCGCCAGCGGGACGTCCACCGCCACGCTCGCCACCAGTTCACCCATGGCGGACAGCCTAGGGTCAGCGGCTGACGCTCAGCCCTTCACCGCGGCGGCGAGGGCGTCGGCGCGATCGGTGCGCTCCCAGGTCATCACGTCCAGCTCACGGCCGAAGTGGCCGTAGTTGGTGACCCGTGAGTAGATCGGGCGCAACAGGTCGAGGTCGCGGATGATCGCGGCGGGCCGGAGGTCGAAGACCTGCAGCACCGCGTCGGTGATCTGGTCCAGCGGCACCTTCTCGGTGCCGAAGCACTCGGTGTAGAAGCCGACCGGGTGGGCGCGTCCGATGGCGTAGGCGACCTGCACCTCGCAGCGCTCGGCGAGCCCGGCAGCGACCACGTTCTTGGCCACCCAGCGCATCGCGTAGGCGGCCGACCTGTCCACCTTCGAGGGGTCCTTGCCGGAGAACGCGCCGCCGCCGTGGCGGGCCATGCCGCCGTAGGTGTCGACGATGATCTTGCGTCCGGTGACCCCGGCGTCGCCCATCGGGCCGCCG
>JAEYUH010000280.1 GCA_023432725.1 Actinomycetes bacterium
CGCCCACGCAGCGCCCGAACACGCACAGCGCAGGCTCGGTGGTCTTCGCCACGCTGAAGATGACCAGGTCGGCCACCTCGCCGGTGCCCAGCACGGGGGTGGAGAACACGCCGCCGTTGTTGGGGTAGGACGGGACGGTCGGCACGTCGTGCTGCCAGACCACCTCGCCGGTCAGCGCGTTGATCTTGCGAATGTTCGTGTCGCGCTCGCCGCCGTCGCCCCGACCACGCTTGTCGAGGGTGTTGCCGTGGTAGAGGAAGACGCCGTCGGCGGTCTCCTCGAGCACCATGGACGCGTCGGAGTCGTCGCCGACGTCGCGTGCCCAGATCACCCGCATCGTGGTGGCGTCCCAGCAGATCAGGTTGCCGTCGTTGTCCGAGGCGAACATCAGGTTGCGGTAGGCGACCGCCGACGACTCGATACCGTGGGTGTCGGTGCTCGGGGTCTTGTACTCCAGCTTGGTCAGGACGGGGTCCACGCTCACCGTGCCCGCCGCGGCGTCGAAGGACGCGTTCAGCTTGGCCTTGTAGACCAGCCCGTTCTCGGCGGGCTCGATCAGGGTGTCGCTGGCGGCGTTCACCAGCGCCGAGGAGTCGAACGCGCCCCAGCCGGCAGGCTCCTCGCGTGGCGCGGCCGGATCGGTGCCGTCCCACCCGGAGACCTGCTTGTTCTGGATCAGATCGAAGATGCGGTACTGCCACGGGCAGTCGTCGGTCGCCAGGTCGTCGTCCATGTCGTGCAGGCCCTGTCCGGCATACAGCAGCGGGTAGCCGCGCGGGTCGATCGAGCCGGTGCCCTTGAAGCCGCAGCCGGCCTCGATGGGAGCCTTCGTCGGCTTGCCGGTCTCGAGGTCGAGCCGGTAGATCCTGCCCTCGAAGACCGGGTAGATCACCTCGACCAGATCCTTGTCGGCGAACTCGGCGTCGAAGCCCATCGCACGCCGGGTCTGCTCCGGCCAGTTCACCAGCAGCGGCTGCCCGGTCCAGCCAGCGCCGGGCCAGTACGAATTCTCACCGCGCACCTCGCCGATCTCCTGCGTCCAGGCGATCTCCAGCTTCTTGTCCTGGACGTCGGCGGTGCCCCAGGCGGGCGCGGTGCGGTGGTTGTTGCCCCGGAAGGTGAGGACGCCGGGCACGTCGGTGTAGGTCTCGGGCGCCCCGAAGGCGACGGTCCCTGCCGGCTGGTAGTCGGTGACCACCTTGTTGTCGTTGTCCCGGATCCGCCAGCTGACCTCGCCCTCGGTGTCGGTCATCGGCACCGACATCCAGCCGTCGGCGCCCGGAGTGCCGGAGCGGAAGCCGGGCAGCGAGTCCAGCGGAATCGCGAGCGCGTCCGGGTCGGTCTGCGGGTCGTGGCTCGGCGCCGGCACGGCGCTCGGGCGGTTGGGCCGCTCGCCGGGGGTCACCCCGCCACCGGTGCAGGCCGCCAGGCTGACCGCCAGGCCCACCCCGAGCGTGCCGACCAGCAGACGGCGGAGGCGGACGGAACGCGGCATGGGACTCCCCTTCGGCGGACGGCGGTTCCCTTGGAGTGTATGCGGCGGCGGTCGCCCGTCCCGGCCCGCACGCCGCAGCCGAAACGGGCCCGTCAGCGTCCGGCCGACAGCCGCTCCAGCAAGGCGTCGTAGGCGGGCTTGCGGCTGAAGTCGTCGTTCCACGGGGTGGCCCAGCCCTGGCCGGGGAAGAAGGCGGGTACCCACGAGTACCGGTCGGTGGTGCCCCACAGCGTGACCGAGTCACAGGCCGCGACCTCGAGGCAGGCGCCGACCAGGTCGGCGAACCACCGGGCGTGCTCCTGCTGCAACTCGGCGGCCGGCGGTGACGGGTCGGTGGGCATCCGGACGTCCAGTTCGGTGATGGCGACCTTCAGCCCGAGGTCGGCGAACCGCTGCAGGTTGGCCTGCACGCCGCCGGGGAAGGGGTAGTCGAAGCTGAGGTGGCCCTGCACCCCGAACCCGCCCAGCGGGACCCCCTCGGCGAGCAGTTGCTGCGCCAGCTCGTAATAGGCGTCCGACTTCGGCCCCGAGCCCTCCACGCCGTAGTCGTTGAGGTACAGCACGGCGGCCGGGTCGGCCTCGTGCGCCCAGCGGAAGGCGTCCGCCACGATGTCCAGCCCGAACCGCTCGATCCACGGGTTCTCCTGCCGCGGCTCGCCACTGTCGTCGAAGATCTCGTTGGCGACGTCCCAGGCCGCGATCCGGCCGGCGTACCGGCCGACGACCGTCGTGATGTGCTCCTGCAGGATCGCCGCGAAGTCCTCGTCGCTGATCTCGCCGACGGGGAGCCAGTCCGGGTTCTGGGAGTGCCACAGCAGGGTGTGACCGCGGACGGCCTGGCCGTTGGCCAGCGCGAAGTCGACGATCTGGTCGGCCGGACCGAAGTTGTAGGTGGTGGGCCCGGGATGGACGAAGTCCCACTTCAGCTGGTTCTCCGGCGTGATCGAGTTGAACTCGGTGGCCAGTTGCTCGCGCAGGACGGCGTCGTCGCTGAACGGGTCGGGGGTGGCCGAGTTGAGGTGGTGACCACCGCCGGGAGCCGCCGCCCCGATCAGGAACCCGGCGGGGGCGACGGCGCGCAGCGTGGCGTCGGGCGGCACCGGCGCACCCGTGGACGGCTGCTGGCTGGGCACCACCTGCGGCGCACTGGTGTCGACCGGGGGGACCACGCCGCAGCCGGCGAGCAGCGCGCTCGCCAGGCCGGCCAGCACCATCGCGTATCGGGCCATAGCGGGATCGTAGCCCGCCCGCGGTGCGCTGCTCGGGCCTCCAGCACTCCCCGGCACACGGCCACGCCTCGTCGGCGACGGGCTACAGCGGTTGCCCTCCGACCGTCCCCACCAGTCGTTCGCGCCACTCGGGGCTGGAGAACTTGGCCAGCTCGGCCTTGGCGGCCTCGATCCGGGCCGCCATCCCGAGCCGCTGGGAGGGTTCCTCGTTGCCGGGGGTCGCGACGAACTTCTCGATCGCGGCCAGGCCCGCGGCCGCCCGTCCGGCGGCGGCGGCCTGTTTGGCGTCGAGGCGCTGGTGGTACCAGGGCGCGGCCAGCACGCTCTCGGCGGTGAACTGGGCGCGGAACTCCGGGCTGTCCAGGGTCCACCCCTGCGCCGAGGTGCCGGTGGCCATGATCTCCAGCAGCGCGCGCAGCGGCGGCACGGCCAGCTCGATCGTGCCGTCGTCGAGGTAGGCCTGCGCCACCCGCTGGTGCGTGGCGACCATCACCGCCATCGACTCGGCGAAGATCGCCTCGTCCTGCAGTTCGGGCTTCAGCATCTCCTCGGTGAACACGACGTGGGGGTGCAGGAAGACCCTGCCGAAGTACTTGCGGGCGAAGCCGGCGGTCATCCGGTAGCCGAGCCGGCTGGCCAGCACCGGGCGGCCCTCGTACTCATAGTCCTCGAGCTTCTCCAGCGACCCCTCGGCGATCAGGTGGCGCGCGTCGCGCTCGCCGGGGGTCATCCGGCTGAACAACTCGGGCACCAGCATCGAGATGTCGTGGTCGACCCGCACCAACGGGCCGACGAACCCGGCGCAGGAGATCCAGCCGTCGTAGCCGGTCAGCGCGTAGGACAGGAAGGCGGCGTTCAGGTCGATGATCGCCGGCATCGCGTTGAAGGGGCCCTTGGTCAGCGCCCCCTCCGAGCCGGCGCCGGTGGTGGACGGCGACTTGCCGGTCATCGAGGAGATGAACTCCATGAACAACTCGGGCAGTTCCAGGTAGTGCAGCGGGTTGAAGGTCGACAGCGCCGGGACACCCGGCTCGGGCGGGTTGTTGCGGCGTCCGGCTGCCACGACGTCGACCGGCAGCGGCAGCGGCGCGCGGGCGGGCCTGCGGTTGTAGAGGTGGGAGGCCAGGTCGGCGACAGCGGTCTGGTCGGGATGAGCGTGGTCCGGCCGGACCTGCAGGTACCGCGGGTTCTTGGACGGCTTGCCGTCCACCAGTCGCGGGTTGGCTGAACTCACCACGTAGGACGGGCCCTCGCCCTCGGGAGAGTCGGCGAAGTCGGACAGCAGCCGGGCCATCGGCTCGGTGAAGAGGCTGAAGTTCACCGCGTCGTCGCGCATCGCCGCCACCTCATCCCGGGTGAGCGGCTGGAAGTTCGACAAGAAGGTTCCGGGCTCGGCGATGTCGCGCTCGGTCTGCTTGTCGTAGCCACGATGGATGGCGTCGTCGGGACGCTGGAAGAGCAGGCTCTCGCAGTTCTCGACCAGCTTGTAGGACCG
>JAEYUH010000285.1 GCA_023432725.1 Actinomycetes bacterium
CTCGGGTTCGCCAAGACCGCCGAGCACAACTGGGCGCTGCTGGGCTGCCTGGCCGAACTCGAGGCGCTGGGGCTGCCGGTGCTGGTGGGCGCCTCGCGGAAGCGGTTCCTCGGTCAGTTGCTCGCCGACGGGGAACAGCTGCGTCCGCCGAAGGAACGCGACGACGCCACCGTCGCGCTCACCGCGGTGCTCGCGGACCGGAGCATCTGGGGGGTACGCACCCATACCGTCGGCCCGCACCGGGACGCGATCGCCGTGGTGGAGCGGCTGCGCGACAGCAGGCAGCAGCGCCGCGGACGGGTCAGGTAGTGTCGGATCGATGAGGAGGTGGTCCAGTGGGTGATCGGATCAGGCTGACCGGGATCGAAGTGGTGGGGCGACACGGCGTGTACACCGGCGAGAAGTTCAGCGAGCAGCCCTTCGTGGTCGACCTCGACTGTGTGATCGACCGGCAGCAGCGCGTGGACAACCTCGCCACGACTGTCGACTACTCAGAGCTCGCCGACCAGGTGGCGAAGATCATCAAGGCCGAGTCCGTCGACCTGATCGAGACGCTCGCGGAGAAGATCGCCGCCGCCTGCCTCGCCCACCAGGTGATCACCACCGTCACGGTCACCGTCCACAAGCCCGAGGCCCCCCTGTCGGTCCACGTCCGCGATGTCGCGGTGCAGGTGACCAGGAGCAGGCGATGAGCATCATCGACCTCGACGTCGACACCCTGTCGGGAATGACCCCGCTGCGGCTGGTGACCTACTCGCTGGGGTCGAACCTCGGGGACCGGCTGGAGTACCTGCAGGGCGCCGCCACGCTGCTGAACTCCACCCCGGGGATGAAGGTCACCGGGATCTCCTCCGTCTACGAGACGGATCCCGTCGAGCTGCTCGACCAGCCGGAGTTCCTCAACATCATCGTCCAGGCCGAGTCCAGCCTGGCCTCCACCGTCATGCTCGAGCGCGCCCACGCCATCGAGGACGGCTTCGACAGGATCCGGACCGTCCGCTACGGTCCCCGCACCATCGACATCGACCTGATCGCGGTGGGCGACCGGGTGATCAACAACGAGACGCTGACGCTGCCGCACCCCCGCGCCCACGAGCGGGCCTTCGTCCTGGTCCCCTGGCTGGAGGTCGACCCGGAGGCCGAGCTGGTCGGGCACGGGCGGGTGGCCGAGCTTGTCGCCCGGCTCGACACCGCCGGCGTGCGCAAGCGGGACGACCTGGTCGTCGAGCTCTGATGACCCCCGCCAGCCCGGGGCCGACCGTCCGGCCCACCAGCTGGCGCACCGTGGCCCTGGCGGTGCTGACCGGCGCAGCGGTGGGGTGGGGGCTGTTCTTCGCCCTCGACCGATTGCAGCAGCCGCTGCCCGTCCCGCCGCTGTTCGCCGCCGGCACCCTCGCCGTCGTCGCGGCCGTGGTCGGCTGGCAGGCCTACCTCACCCACGGCACCCTGCACCGCCGCCACGAGCCGCTGGCACCGACAGCAGGCGTCGCGCTCCTCGCGCTCGGCAAGACCGCGCTCCTGGCCGGCGCCGCGCTGGCCGGCGCCTACGCCGCTATCGCGCTGCACACGGTGCCGAACCTGGACGCCGATCTTCCCCGGGAGCGGATTGTGGGGGCCCTGGCCTCGTTGATCGCCGCTATCGGCCTGGGTATCGCCGGCCGAATGCTGGAACGCGCCTGCGAAATACCAAATCCGCCCCCGGACGATCAATCCGCCACGCCGACCGAGGACCCCGGTGAAGACGAGGAGCGCGGTTAGGCTACGCCCGTGAGCGCTTCCCCCGCCGTCCGACGTACCGGACCCTCCGCCTTCGGGCGTTATTCCTGGCTGACATTGACAGTCACGGTGTTGCTCGCTGCCGCACTCCTCACCGGTGATGTGTGGCTCACGCGGGCAGGAGCAGTTGTCGCATTTCTCGGTGGCCTGGCCTCGTGCCTGTTGGCGTGGCGCGAGGTGAAGGTGCAGCGGACCGCCCACGAGTTGCGCTCGACGCTTGAACTGCGCGCCCATGGTGAGAAGCTGCACGACGAGCGCGAGCAGCACGTCCGGCTCCTGCGCATCCTCCAGCAGCGCAACCAGGAGCTCCGCAGCCGTGCCACGATGGCCCGCGCCGAGGCCGGACGGTTGAGCCAGGAGGTAGCCCGCCTGCGTGGTGACAACGCCGGCCTGCGGTTCGAGGTGGCCCGCCTCAACGAGCTGCAAAACGCCGAGGTACTCGCGCTGCCGCGGCGCGTGGCGGGTGCGGTTTCTCAGCGCGAGGAGATTCTGTGGAGTGAGGAGAATCTCCCCACCGTGGTCGATCTCAAGGCAATCACCGCGCCGATGCTGGCCGAGGATAAGCAGCGCCAGGCCTGAGCGCGCCGGCGCGCCGCTGGCGCGGGCCGGGGCCGCGCTAATGACTCCCTAAGGGACAGGGATTCGGCAGTGCCCGGGCCAGGACAGGCTGCGGGCGATGTCTTAGACAATGGGTCTTCCATGGATTGTCCAGTGGTATACGCTGAACTCGGCTGTTCTTGTGAAAACGGGAAGCCGGATTGTTTCTCCGCTGGAAAGGAACGCCCATGGCGCAACGGGTGCAGATTGTGCTCACCGACGATCTCGACGAATCCAAGGCGGACAGCACCGTCACCTTCGGCTACGCCGGCGCCACCTACGAGATCGACCTGTCCGACGCCAACCGCACTGCCCTTGAGGACGCGCTCGCCCCGTACATCGCGGCCGCCCGCAAGGTCTCGTCCGGCCGGCGCTCCAGCGGCGGGAAGCGCAAGTCCGGCGGCGGCGCCAGCGCTACCGAGATCCGGGCGTGGGCGGTCTCCCAGGGGATGAACGTCTCCAGCCGTGGCCGGGTCTCCAGCGAGGTCCGCGAGGCGTACGAGAACGCGCACGCCTGACCCCTGCCTAGGGGATTGAGCCGGGGGCGAACACGGGACTCCGGGGCACTGATCGGGCGTTGACTACACTGAGAACGTCCGTCGACGGTGGTGCCTGACCGTCGTCGGGGCGTCCGGCAGGGCTGGATTAAGGAGTTCCCGCATGTTCGACCGGTTCACCGATCGCGCCAGGCGAGTCATCGTGCTCGCCCAGGACGAGGCGCGCATGCTCAATCACAACTACATCGGCACCGAACACCTGCTGCTCGGCCTGATCCATGAGGGTGAAGGAGTGGCCGCGAAGGCCCTGGAGTCCATGGGGATCTCGCTGGAGGCGGT
>JAEYUH010000332.1 GCA_023432725.1 Actinomycetes bacterium
TGCCGACCCGCCACGCCTCCCGGCGGGCGGTCGTCATCAGCCAGCCGGCGACAGCCTGCGGCTGCGTGATCGAGCCGTGCTGGCGGACCAGGGTGAGCCAGGTGGTCTGGACGACGTCCTCGGCCAAGGCCCTGTCGAGCCCGTAGGCGCGCACCACCTGCCACAGCACCGGCGTCATCAGGCGGACCAGGTCGTCCATCGCCAGGGCGTCGCCGTCGCGCCACCGTTCGAACCGGGCTGCCGCCTCCTGCCACCGGGAACGGGTGGGGAGGTCGGGCCCGTCCGCGAGGGGGGACGCGTCGGCCATGAGGACCATTGTGTTCACATGGTGGAGGAGTGCGGCAAGGGTGGCCGTGATACTCGCCGGGGCCACCCGCCGGGTGGCAGGCGCGGGTCAGAGCCGGGCGTAGGCCACCGCTATCGCCGCCCCCAGCCGGGCGTTGTCCTTCACCAGCGCGATGTTCGCCTCCAGCGAGGCGCCGCCGGACAGCTCGACGATCCGTCCCAGCAGGTAGGGGCTGATCGCCGCGCCGGTGATGCCCTGCTCGTCCGCCTCGGCGACCGCCTGGGCGATCAGGGCCCCGATCTCGGCCTGCGGCATCTCGGCAGCTTCGGGGATCGGGTTGGCGATCACCATCCCGCCGGCCAGGCCGAGGTCCCACTTCGCCTTCATGGCGGCGGCGAGTTCGTCGGGGGTGTCCAGCCGCAACGGGGAGCGGAACCCCGACGAACGGGAGTAGAAGGACGGGAAGTCGTCGGCGCCGACGCTGATCACCGGCACGCCGAGGGTCTCCAGCACCTCCAGGGTGCGTCCGATGTCGAGCAGCGACTTCACCCCCGCGCTCACCACGGCGACGTCGGTCAGCGACAGCTCGGTGAGGTCGGCGGAGATGTCCATGGTGGTCTCCGCGCCGCGGTGGACGCCGCCGAGGCCGCCGGTCACGAACACCCGGATCCCGGCCAGCGCGGCGAGCCGCATCGTGGAGGCGACAGTGGTCGCGCCGTGCTCGCGCTTGGCGACGATGTAGGGAAGGTCGCGGATCGACGCCTTGCGGACGTTCTCGTCAGAGCCCAGCAGGTCGAGTTCGGCGTCGTCCAGCCCGATCCGCGGCACCCCGTGGAGTACCGCGATGGTCGCCGGGGTGGCCCCGCCGGCCCGCACGATCTCTTCCACCTCGCGCGCCGTCTGTACGTTGCGCGGGTACGGCATGCCGTGGCTGATGATCGTCGACTCCAGCGCCACCACCGGCGCGCCGGAAGCGAGGGCGTCGGCCACCTCGGACGAGACGGCGAGCAGCGGGTGCGGTGTGGTCATCGGGGGGCTCCTCGGGCGTGGGATCGGGCCTCGGCGACGGCCTCGCCGAGGTCGGGACGGACTGTATGCGGGCTGGCGATGGTGAGTGCGGCGGCCAGGTGGCCGGTCCGGGCGGCGACCAGCGGGTCCTCGCCGGACAGCAGGCCGTGGACGTAGCCCGCGGTCAGGGCGTCGCCGGCGCCTGTCACGTCGACCACCTCTGTCGGCACCGGTTCCAGCACCGTGACGGAGCCGTCGGCGGCGCAGAACAGGCTGCCGCGCGGACCCCGGCTGACCCAGACGTGCGCTACCCCGCGGGAGCGCAACGCCCCGGCGGCCGCGATCGCGTCCCTGGTGTCGGCCACCGGCTGCCCGGCCAGGGCTGCCAGTTCGTCGGTGTTGGGGGTGACGGTGAACAGCGGGTGGTGGGGGCGCACCAGCGCGCTCAGCCGTTGGGCCTTGGCGACGCTGACCGGCTCGAGCACGGCGGGTACCCCGGCGGTGGCGGCGACGGTGAGCACCCACACCACGACGCCGGCCGGCAGGTTGCCGTCCAGCACGACGATGCCTGCCCCGGCGATCAGGTCGCGGGTCCCGGTGATCTGGGCGACGGTGAGGCCGTCGGTGGCGGCCAGGTCGGCCACCGCGGCGAGCAGCTCACCGTCGGAGTCGAGCAGGGCGAGGTAGCTGCCGGTGGGCTGCGGGCCG
Source organism: Actinomycetes bacterium (assembly GCA_023432725.1). GTDB lineage: Bacteria > Actinomycetota > Actinomycetes > Propionibacteriales > Propionibacteriaceae > Propionicimonas. The sequence goes on from JAEYUH010000332.1 coordinate 2,003, forward strand.
CGCACTATGTGCTCGAGCCGGACGCCGGCGCGGGCGGTGCGGGCCAGCAGGTCCTCCCCGGCCAGGTCGTCGCCGATGGCGGCCACCAGATGGACGGGGCTGCCGAGCCGGGCCAGGCCCTCGGCGATGTTGCGGCCCACCCCGCCGGCGGTCTGGGTCAGGGTTCCCGGGTTGGACGTGTGCAGCCGCGCGGGCGCGGCGCTGCGGGCCTTGAGGTCCATCGCGGCGCCGCCGACGACCACGGCGTACGGCTCGCTGGGCACCCCCTCACTGTATCGCCGCAGGCCGGGCGTGGGGGGTGGGCAGCCGTTGGTGCCACAGTGTTCAATGCAGGGGGAGAACGGAGCAGCTGTGAACAGTCTGGGTCAGTACCCGCCGCCGGAACAGGTCATCGTCCACCTCAGCGACACCCATTTCGTCGCCGACGGATCGCTGCTGATGGGGGTGTCGGATTCCGACGGCAACCTCGCCGAGGCGCTGCGCGGGCTGGTCGCCAGCGGGCTGCGTCCGTCCGCCATCGTGGTGACCGGGGACGTCGCCGACACCGGGGCGGCCACCGCCTACGCCAGGGTGCGCGCCCAGCTCGAGCCGGTGGCCGCCGAGCTCGGCGCCCGGCTGGTGTGGGTGATGGGCAACCACGACCACCGCGCGGAGTTCCGCGAGGTCCTGCTCGACGAGGAGCGCAGCGACGCCCCGGTGGACGGGGTGTTCGACCTGGACGGCCTGCGGCTGGTGGCGCTCGACACCTCGGTGCCCGGCCACCACTACGGCGAACTGACCCAGGCCCAGCTCGGCTGGCTACGGGGGGTGCTCGACACCCCGGCACCCCGCGGCACGATCCTCGCGCTGCACCACCCGCCGGTGCCGCTGCCGATCGAGCTGACTCAGCTGATCGAGCTGCGCGACCAGGCGGCGCTGGCGGACGCCCTGGCGGGCAGCGACGTCAGGGCGATCATCGCCGGCCACCTGCACTACAGCACCTGGAGCACCTTCGCGGGCATCCCGGTCTCGGTCGCCGCGGCCAGCTGCTACACGATGGACCTGCTGCACCCGACCCCGGGTATCCGCGGCATCGACGGCGGGCAGGCGTTCAACCTGATCCACGTCTACGGCGACCGGGTGGTGCACTCGATAGTGCCGATCGGCGCCTTCCCGACCGTCTACCGGGTCGACGTCTCCGCCGAGGAACTGGCCACCTTCGCCACGCTGCCGCCCGAGCAGCAGGAGGCGGTCATGCTCGCGCGGGATCCGAGCGCCTGAGGAGCGACCATGCAGTGGCGTGCGGTGCTGGCCCTGCTGGCCAATCCGGACACCCGGCGGACGCTGGCACGGGTGATCGCCGAGTCCGAACCCGCGGCGGGGGACAAGGAGTACCGCCGCGGCCTGGCCCGGCTGACCGCGGCAGGGCTGGTGGTCGACGGACGGGTGGACGAGGCGGCGCTGCGCCGGCTGCTGCAGGAGTCGGCCCCTCCGCGCCCCGAGGGGGTGGAGCGGTTCCTCACCCCGTCCGGGCGGCTGATCGGCCTGCCCTCGCGTCCGGCGGAGCGGTTGGAACTGCTCGCCCTGATCGCGGGCCGCGTGCTGCGTCC
>JAEYUH010000003.1 GCA_023432725.1 Actinomycetes bacterium
ACGCCGAGACCGCCCACAGCTCGCTCGACACGATGGGGCCGGGGATCGTCAGGCGGTTGCTCGAGCACGTCCCGGCGGTCGAGATCTGGTTCAAGCCGCACCCGGCCAGCGGCGTCGCCCGTCCCTCGATGCTGGCCGCGATCGCCGAGATCGAGGGCCTGCTCCAGGACGGACCCCACGTGCTGGTCGACCGGCGCCCCGACCTCACCCTCACCGACTGTCTCGCGCGCGCCGACGTCCTGATCTCGGACATCTCCAGCGTGGTCAGCGACTTCCTCGCCACCCGCCGTCCGGTGGTCGTGACGAATCCGGCGGGCCTGCCCGAGGAGGAGTACCGCGCGGCGTACCCCAGCCAGCGCGGTTCCTACCTCGTCGGGCCCAACCTGGCCGGCTTCACCGAGGTCATTGCGGACGCGCTCGGCCCCGACCCGCTCCGCAGCGAGCGGGAGGCGCTGGTCGGCTACCTGCTCGGTCAGCTGCCGGACGGGCCGCAGGCGGCCTTCGACGCTGCCCTCGCCCGCCTCACCGCCTGAGCCGGGGAACCGTCCCCCTGAGCCGGGGAACCGTCCCCTGAGCCGGGGAACCGTCCCCCTGAGCCGGAGAACCGTCCCCCTGAGCCGGAGAACCGTCCCCCTGAGCCGGAGAACCGTCCCCGTGAGCCGGGGTCAGGTCCAGCTGGAGCCGCCGGCGACCCAGATCGTGCGGGGGCCGGACGGACTCGCCACCGGCACCGCCCAGGCCAGGCGGTCGGGGCTGCCGTCGAAGGAGAGGACAGGCTCGCCCACCCTCTCACCGGGACGCAGGTGCTCGCGCGCCCGGGCGGCCACCACCGCCGGGTCCAGCCAGGACGCGGCCGACGGGCAGCCCTGCGGTGAGCCGGGCGGACTGCCGAACCACGAGGTGCGCCGGTGTTCGAGCCAGGGCAGCAACTCGACGAAGCCCAGCAGCAGCCCGCCCGAGACCACGGGCACGAACCATGACGCCTGTCGTCCGGCGGCGTCCACCACGGTCAGCGGCACCCCGAGCAGGGCCGGGTCGTCGACGAACTCCCCGGCCCTGTCGAGCACCTGGTCTTCGATCCCCATGGCTAGATCTTGGTCACCTTCGCGGTGTACGCATACTGGTAGGTCTGCGTGGCGAAGTTCTCCCACTTCGTGATGACCCCGGCGTTCGGCGGCCACGGGTCGTAGACCAGCAGCCCCTGCGAGGTCCCGCTGTACAACACGGGGATCAGCCTCTCGGTGTACCCCGCCACCGTCCGGGAGTGGCCGGGTACGAAGCTGATCAGCGGCCGGTTCGCCTTGATCTCGGTACGGAAGGTGGCGAACCCGGGGTTGGTGATCATCGTGACGTCCAGGCCGTTGCCGGTCAGCGCCTCCAGCGCCGTCACCACGTGGCCGACCTGGCTGTACGGCAGCCCGTTCGGGTTCGCCTTGGTGCCGAGCCCGAGTTCGGTGGCGAGCCGGTCCTGGGTGTACTCGTAGCGGTAGAAGTCGAGCAGCATCTGCGAGCTCGCCCCGACGCACCACACGTTGGTCTCCTGCCCGCGCAGCTCGTAGCAGGGCGTGTGGTGGCTGGTCCGCAGCGAGTAGCGCACCTCACGGGTGTCGACCAGCTTGAACACGAGCAGGTCGCGCCACGCGTCGGGCACCACCTGGTACTCGATGAGCCGGTCGGTCTCCAGCTTTCGGATCGTCTCGACCCGCTCGTCGTACCGCTTGGCCCTGGCCCGCCGCACCCGCGGGGGCAGCTCCTCGATCAGGCTCCAGCGCTCGAAGTTCTCCGGCTCCAGCGGCTTGCGGTCGCGCTCCCCGGACGGCGGCACCGGCTGCCAGGTGAACAGCTCGAGCATCACCACCTCCTCGCCGCCGCGCAGGAACTGGACGGCGAGCTTCGGGTAGCTGAAGGCGACGAACCGGGCCTCGTCGGCCTCGGACACCTTCTGCCACCGCCGGATCGCCACCTCCCTCGCCTCGCCGATCAGGGCGTCGGGATTCCAGTCCATGCCGTCGGCATAGGCCAGCATCGGGTCACCGAGCGCCGGGTGGGCGGCGACGTCCACCGCGCCGAGCTTCTCCCTGCCACGCACGACGGGCAGCCGGTAGAACAGCACCTCGCCGTTGATGTCGTGGACGGGGGTAGCCCGTGCCGAGACCTCCGCCTCGTCCAGCCGCTCCTTGGGGAACACGCCGGCGAGCACCAGCGCGTTCAGCTCGATGCCGGCGATCCGCCGGGCGAGTTTGGGATCCAGTGGGGCCATCGTGGCCACCTCCTCGGGGTCGTCGGCGGGTCCCCCTGGCCCGCCGCTACTTACAAGAGGGACGGCAACGGCCCGCGGATACCTCCGCGGGCCGCCTTGTCGCCGGGTTCTGCTAGCCGGCCTTGGGCAGCAGCTCGAAGGGTTCGACAGTGGCCAGGGGGTCGATGCTGCGGCGCAGCAGCTCCCGCACGTCCTCGCCGAGCCCGTGGATGGCGGACGCGCGGTCGATGAACCGCAGCAGCCCGTAATCGCCGCCGCCGAGTTCGAGGTCGGTCGGCCAGCCGTGCCCGGCGTCGGCCCGGAAGGTGCGCAGGATCTGCCAGAACGTCAGGTGGTGCGGCCCGGCGGGCACCACCCGGCCGTCCAGGCGCTCCTTCACCCCCACCTCGCTGGGGTGGTCGGGCGCGCCGTCACCGTCGTCGTCGGGACGGTTCGGCGGGTAGTACTGGGCGCTGCCGTAGAGATGGCTCCACCAGCCCTTCCTGCCGCCGTAGCGCAGCAGGTGGAGCGCGTGGCAGATCACCCGAGGGTCGCGTTCCACCTCGTCGAGGGTGCTGACCGACAGCCCGGCCGCGACGTAGCGGCGGTTCACCGGACGTTCGAGCCGGTGGTCCCACAACTCGTGCATGAGCGCCGAGGTGGCGAACGTGGCGAAGCCGCTGGCGAAGGCCGAACTCGGGAAGCTCTCGCCGAGCTTGCCGCTTCCGCTGGTGTGGTAGTCCTGCCAGGCCCGCCAGAAGTGGAACAGCACGCCGTCCGGCTTCCAGTACGGCTGGTCCTCGTCGAGGTAGATCCTGTTCCACGAGCCGTAGGACGTGCCGACCGCGCTCTTGGCGGGGTACAGCACCTTGAGCTGGTCCCCGAGCCGGTTCCACGGGTCGTCGACGGTCAGCCGGTCGATGGTGGTACGCAGCACGTACCAGATCAGCGCCTGCCGCCGGAAGGTGACGCCGCCCAGTTCACCCGGCTGCCCGGACGCCACCAGCCGGGTGCCGAGGTCGACGGCGGGCCCGCTGCGCTGGTCGCCGGACTTCCAGATCGTGTACCAGTTGCGGTCGGCGAGGTCGAGGTTGCCGACGTCGACCATGGTTCCGTCCTCCACCACGAGGTCGGACGAGACCAGCCGCGCCTGCACCCGGAAGAACCGGGTCCTGCCGTTGTTCGACTCCGAGAGGCTGAAGGTCCCGTCCGGGCCGGTCGGCACCACCCCCCAGGTCGACCACGGCCCGTCGGCGGTGACGTCGCAGGCCTGCACCTTGACCTCGATGCCCTTCAGCGGGCGGTCCACCGGGTACCCTTCGAGTTCGCTCTCCCGGACGCGCAGCCGGCCGGTGATGGTCCACACCTTGGTGCCGCCACCACCGCCCCCGCCCCCGCCCTGGCCCGCGGTGCTGCCCGGCCGGGTGCCCACCTGCTGGTCCTGGATCGACTTCATGGTTCGTCCCCCCACGTGTTGCGAAGTACTGACGAAACCAAGAGGCCGCAGCCCCGGACCAGATACACCCGGGGTGGTCACTGGTTAGGCTGACCCCATGAGCGCTCCCGTCGATCCGACCGGCACCGCCGCTTGGTCCCGCCTCACCGACCTGCACGCCGACCTCCAGCCCGACCTGCGGGGCTGGTTCGCCGCCGACCCCGACCGGGCCGGCCGATTCAGCCTGACCGCGGGCGACCTGTTCGTCGACCTGTCGAAGAACCTTGTCACCGACGAGGTGCTGGCCGCCCTTGTCGACCTGGCCCGTGAGGTGGGGCTCGAACAGCGCCGCGACGCGATGCTCGCCGGGGAGCACATCAACGTCACCGAGGACCGGGCCGTGCTGCACACCGCGCTGCGGCGTCCGCGCGGCGACTCGCTGGTGGTGGACGGCACCGACGTCGTCCCCGCGGTGCACGAGGTGCTTGAGAAGGTGTACGCCTTCGCCCGGCGGGTCAGGTCGGGGGAGTGGGTGGGGGTGACCGGCCGCCCGATCGAGACGGTGGTCAACATCGGCATCGGCGGCTCCGACCTCGGCCCCGTGATGGTCTACGAGGCGCTCAAGCCCTACCTCGGCGGCGGCCTGTCCTGCCGCTTCGTCTCCAACATCGACCCCACCGATGTGGCCGAGAAGACCGCTGACCTCGACCCCGAGACCACCCTCTTCATCGTCGCGTCCAAGACCTTCACCACCCTGGAGACCCTCACCAACGCCCGGCTGGCCCGGGACTGGCTGCTGGCCCGGCTGGTCGGCCACGGCGCCATCGACGACACCCCGGACGCCGCCCGCACCGCGATCTCGCGGCACTTCGTCGCGGTCTCCACCGCTCTCGACAAGGTCGCCGACTTCGGCATCGACCCGACCAACGCGTTCGGCTTCTGGGACTGGGTGGGCGGCAGGTACTCGGTCGACTCCGCGGTCGGCACCAGCCTCGCGGTGGCCTTCGGCCCCGAGGTCTTCGCCGACTTCCTGGCCGGCTTCCACACCA
>JAEYUH010000011.1 GCA_023432725.1 Actinomycetes bacterium
GCTGGTCGAGGACCTGGCGGGGTACCCCGCCCTGGCGATCACCGCAGGAACCGTCTACCCGCTGCTCGCCCGGCTCGCCGCCGCCGACGTGGTCAGCACCACCTGGCAGGAGTCGCCGGTCGGGCCGCCCCGGAAGTACTACGCGCTCACCGACAGTGGACGGGAGCGGCTGGCTTCGATGGCCGCCGCGTTCACCTCGATCTCGAAGTCCATGTCCACGATCCTGGGGGGTGCCCGATGATCGCGAGCCTTGACGAGCTGACCCCCGCCGCACGGACGGTGGCCGACGCCTTCCTCGCCGGCGCCGCCGAGGCGGTCGAGCCACGACTGCGCTCCGCGGTCCGCGAGGACCTCACCGCCCACCTGTGCGAACACCTGTGGGCGGACTCCACCGAGGCCGACGTGAAGCAGGTGATCGAGGAACTCGGGGTCGTCGGTGGTGACGGAGCGGACGCCGGCCGTCGGTTCGCCGAGCAGTTCGCGTCCGGCTTCCGGCTGCGCGGCATGGGGGAGCGGCTGACCGGCTCGCTGTGGAACCCTGCCGACGAGCGGCTCTTCCTGCCCCGCGCGCTCGGCTGGGGCTGGGACCTGAACCTCGGGGCGGTGGCGGTCCGGCTCGGCCTGATCGAGCCCGACGCCGAGGCGGTGCCGTTCACCTCGACCCCCGACCCTGCCTTCCGGGCGGCGGCGCTGGTGCCGGCCGCGCTGGCCGGCGCCACCGTCCTGCACTACCTGGTGCGGGGCCGCCGGCTGCCCGCCGTGCTGCCGTCCCACTGGGATGGCGCCGGCCGTCCCGACCGCTGGGTGCCGAAGGGGCGGGCGGCTGCCCTCGACCTGACGGTCACCGGCCTGGCGGCGGTGGCGGCCGCCTGGGCGGCCCGCTCGTCGCGTCCGGCCCCGGAGCGGGCAGGGCTGCTGGCGGGCACGACCATGGCGGGAACCATCGCGGCGACAGTCACGGTGCTGCGCAGCGACTCGCGGCGGATCGGTGCGCTGGCCGGTCCCGCGCTGGTGGGCAGTGCGCTGGCCGCTGTCGGAGGAGTGTTGCTGGGGCTGGCGCGAGCCGGTCGCAGGGCTGAACTGGAAGCTGATTTGAGGAGGAACGATGGCTGAGGGCCTGGCGGCGGTCGACTGGCGCAGGGTAGGGCTCTTCTACGGGATCGCGTTCGGCGGGGCTGTCCTGGTGGCCCTTGTGATCTTCGGTGCGCGGGAGGTCCTCGGCGAGGCCGGCGCCGTGATCGGGATGGCCCTGACCGCTGTGTTCTACATGACGCTCCCGCTGGTCGCCGCCCTGGTCGTCGAGCGGGTGGCACGACGGCCGATGCTGATCGGCGCCGAGTGGCGCGCGCTGCGCAGCAGGTTCTGGCGCACCTACGGGCGCAACGCGCTGGTGGCGGTGCTGGCGCTGGTCGCCGTCCTGGCGGTGAGCCTCGCGATCGCCTGGCTGGCAGGGCTCGTCGGCATCCCCGGGGCGGGACGGCTGATCGCCAGCGATGCCGAACTCGTCCAGCAGATGCAGCAGATCAACCCCGCGATCCCCGCTGCGGCCGTCCCCGGGATCGCGATCCTGGTGGCGATCACCCTCGTGCAGGGCACCATCGCCGGCCTCACGATCAACGCCCTGTTCGCCTTCGGCGAGGAGTACGGCTGGCGGGGTGTGCTCGCCGACCTGCTGCGCCCGCTCGGACGGGTTCGCGCCACCGCCCTGACCGGCGTGCTGTGGGGCCTGTGGCACGCGCCGATCATCGTGCTCGGCCACAACTACGGGGTGGACTGGGGGTGGGGGATCCTGGTCATGGTGACCTGGACTGTGCCCTTCTCCTTCGTCCTGACCTGGACGCGGGACCGCACCGGGTCGGTGCTCGCTCCGGCGATGCTGCATGGGCTGTTCAACGCCATGGTCGGGCTGTTCACCTTCCTGATCATCGGCGGGAACCGGCTGGTGTCCCTGCCGGTCGGCTTGCTGATGGCGCTCGCCCTCACCGTGGTGGCGGCGGTGGTGTGGCGCCTGCCTGCCGGTGGACGGGCGCCCGCCGCGGTGGAGGCTGAGCCGGCCGTCACCGGTTAGCCGCTGACACGGGCTCCGGGACCCAGCGGGTCCCGGAGCCCTGGCGTCCTCAGCGCCTGAGGAAGCCGGCCTTCGACCACTTCCCCTTGGTGGTGATCTTCACTATCGTCCCCGGCACCGGCGGCAGCGTCGGGTCGAGGTTGATCGTGGTGCCGGCCCATAGCTCGCCGTGCTTGCCGGTCTCGAGCGCCACCACGTTGTGCAGGTCGAGGAAGGGCTTCGCCGTCCCCTTCCTGACCACCGAGATCCGTCCGGCGAAGTACTCCGCCACGTAGATCTCGCCCTTCGCGCCGATGGCGAGGTTGGTCGCCCCCGCGAACCCGCTGGCGATCACTCTCGCCCTGCCGTTCCACGGGTTCACCCGCCACAGCTTGCCGCGCGCGCCCAGGGCGATGGTTTCGGGTCCGCCGGGCAGGGTCGTGACGTAGAGGTAGCCGTCCTTGCCGACCTCGACATCGGTGGGGACCGCCTCGAACCGGTAGGTAACGCCGACCACGCAGTCCGGCAGGTCGAGCGCCTCCGCGGCCTCCGCGGTGATCACGTAGGGCTGCGGGGGCAGGGTGGCCAGGGTCCTGATCCTGCCGTGGTGGTCGATCTTCAGGATGCCGTTCGATCCGGCGTCGGCGCCCAGCCACGACGCGCCGTACGCCGTCACGGAGTAGGCGTGGGAGTCGACCAGCCCCTGGTACTGCGGGCCGAGCGCCGCCACCACGCAGGCGTCATCGGACATCGGGCCGTAGGTGTACTTCGCGTCGGGGTTCTTCTTCGTCTCGTACCTGAGCGTGTCGACGAACCGGACCAGGCCGCGCGGCCCCTTGATCCGCAGGCCGCTCATCGTGATGCCTTCGGGCGGGCCGCCCTCGGTGACCGTGTAGGCGAGGTACTTCCCGTTCTTCGAGTGGGCGACGCCCGCGGTGCCGGGGGCGTCGGTGACGACGGGGGCTATCGAGCCGTCGGCCTTGAGGCGTCCGACCTGGTTGGCGAACCCGTCCGCGACGTAGACCTTGCCGCGGAACAGGTCGAGGTTGAACGGGGCTACTACCGCTGTCGACCTCACCACGGGTTCGGGTGGGGACGGGGCCGCGGACGCGATGCCGGGCGTCACGAGCAGGGCTCCTGCCGATAGCAGGACGGCGGTGGTGCGAAGAGATGGGCGCATGGATCCCCCCAGTGCTGGATGAGTGTGGCCACGTCGGGTGGCCGGGGTGGGAACGCGGCCGGCCAGCGTCGGCCGCGCCCTTGGGAGCCTCGTTGGGCCGTTCGACGGCCCTCGCCACATCTTGGGCGGTGACGGGGAGCGAGTCAACGGTTCTGTCCCCCGAACGGGGGACATTTCGCGGAAGTCGTCCAGGGTGGCCGGCCGGCTGCGGTATCAGGAGCCGGCGTGGGGGACTCCTCTACAGCAGGACGGGCACGCCCGGCAGTGGGCTCACTGGGGCGACCGCTCGCGGCACCGAGCCACCCGAGGGGGACACATGTCAACACCGATTCAGCCGGCCCTGAACATCAGGGCGCACCACTACGACGACCTGTGCGTGGTCGCCCCTGCCCCGGACCTGAAGGAGAAGCTGGTCGACCAGTTCGAGCGGCTGCGCGGGCGCGCCAGCGCGCTGGTGGGCCGCAACCTCACGCTCGCCGGCACCGACCATGTCGGCCTGAACGACGGGCTGATCTTCCCCGGCACCTACTACCCGGTCGGCACCACCGCAGCGGTGGCCCAGCGGGCGGCCCTCGAGCGCGCCCCGCTGACCGGTGCGGTCAGGGTCGCGGTGGTCCTGGTCGACTTCAGCGACAAGGCGATGGCAACCGGCACCGCCGACCGGTTCGAGGAGCTGTTCTTCTCCACCGGCGTGCTGCCCCACGGCAGCGTCAAGGAGTACTTCGCCGACGTCTCGGGCGGCCGGATCGACATCCAGGGCGAGGTGGTGGGCCCGTACCGGATGCCGCAGACCATCGCTGCCTATGCCGGGGCGGACAACGGCGTCCAGGCCGCCACCCCCAACGCGCGCACCCTCGCCAACGACGCCCTCACCGCCGCGAACCCGCACCTGGACTTCGGGCCCTACGACAACGACGGCAACGGCTATGTCGACGCGTTCATCGTCGTGCACGCCGGACGCGGCGCGGAGGAGACCGGCGCCGCGGCCGACATCTGGTCGCACAAGTGGGTGCTGCCGTCCGAGCGATCGGTGGACGGGACGAAGGTCTACGCCTACCTGACGATTCCCGAGGATGCCAGGCTCGGCGTTTCCGCCCACGAGCTGGGGCACCTGCTGTTCGGCTGGCCGGACCTCTACGACACCGACAACACCTCCGAGGGGGTCGGCAACTGGTGCCTGATGGGCTCCGGCTCGTGGGGCCTGGGCGGTGATCGTCCGGTGCACCCGTCCGCCTGGTGCAAGTCCACCCAGGGCTGGGTGAACGTCATCACCCAGACCACCAACGGCGATGTCACGGTCGCCGACGTGAAGACCGGCCGCAACGCCTACCGGCTGTGGAAGGACGGGGCCGCCGGGAACGAGTACTTCCTTGTGGAGAACCGCCAGCAGGCGGGCTACGACGCCTCGCTGCCCGGGCAGGGGCTGCTGATCTGGCACATCGACGAGGCGATCGCCAACAACAAGAACGAGGCGCACTACAAGGTCGCGCTGATGCAGGCCGACGGTGCCCGGAACCTGGAGAACAACGCCAACCGTGGCGACGGGGGCGACCCCTTCCCCGGCACGGCCGGCAACACCTCCTTCACCAACTCCTCGACCCCCAACAGCCAGTCCTACGCCGGCTCGAACACCTACGTCTCGGTCACCGGCATCCCCGCCTCGGCGGCGTCGATGACAGTGCACGTCACGGTGAGCCAGGCGATCGTCAAGCCGCCCAAGGACGTGCTGAAGGACCACAAGGAGATCATCAAGGAACTGATCAAGGAGCGGCCCAAGGAGTTCAAGGACGCCAAGGACGGACGCAAGGACACCAAGGACATCAAGGAGGGGTTCAAGGACCTCAAGGACGGCCGCAAGGAGATCAAGGAGATCAAGGAGTTCGGCGAACACAAGCTCGGCGACAACCTGCCCTTCGATCCGCGCCGACCCTTCGGTTCCTCCGCCGCCGGTGATCTCGACAGCCGGCTGGCCGCGCTGGAGCAACAGGTGGGCGCCCTGGTGTCGCTGTTCTCCGGCGGGGCCGAGCTGCCCGCCGCAGGCGCGCCGTTCATCGACACCGGAGAGCGACCCCAGCTGGGCGTCGACCTCGGTCAGCCGTACCTGGGTGACCTGCGGGCCCAGATGGAGTCCGGCTCGGCCGACGCCAAGCTGGCCTACGACAGCCTGCCCCCGGTCTAGGCCATGAACCGGCGAGACGGCGGCGACATCGTCGTGGTGGCCGCCCGCGGCGACCTGGCAGCGGTGGCGCTGGTCACGCTGCTGCGTCGCCGCGGGCGGCGCGCGGTGCTGGCCGACGAGCGGGCCAT
>JAEYUH010000022.1 GCA_023432725.1 Actinomycetes bacterium
CCGAGCCCGACGTCGTCCAGCCGGTTGAGGATGGTGTGGGCGGCCGGCGTCCGGGCCTCGCCGGAGGCGAAGAACTCCTTCGCCTCGGCGACCGGCAGGGCGAGCACCTCGGCGATGTTCTTGCCGCCGAACCGGTACTCCAGTACCTCGGGCTGGAACCGTTTGCCCTCGCACGTCTCGCAGGGGGTCGCCACCCCTGCCAGCATCACCAGGTCGGTGTAGATCACGCCGGCACCGTTGCAGGTGGGGCACGCGCCCTCGGAGTTCGCGCTGAACAGGGCCGGACGGACGCCGTTCGCCTTCGCGAAGGCCTTGCGGATGGGTTCAAGCAGCCCGGTGTAGGTGGCGGGGTTGCTGCGCCGCGAGCCGCGGATCGCGCCCTGGTCGATCACCACCACGCCCTCGCGACCCGCCACCGAGCCGTGGATCAACGAGCTCTTGCCCGAGCCGGCCACCCCGGTGACGACGACCAGCACGCCGAGCGGGAGGTCGACGTCCACATCGCGAAGGTTGTTGGTGCTGGCGCCGCGGACCTCGAGCGCGCCGGTCGGTCGGCGCACCGCCGACTTGAGCCGCGCCCTGTCGTCGAGGTGCCGTCCGGTCAGCGTGCCGCTGGCGCGCAGGCCCTCGACGGTGCCCTCGAAGACGATCTCGCCGCCGGCAGTACCGGCGCCCGGGCCGAGGTCGACGACGTGGTCGGCGATCGCGATCACCTCCGGCTTGTGCTCGACGACCAGGACCGTGTTGCCCTTGTCCCGCAGCTGCAGCAGCAGCTTGTTCATCCGCTGGATGTCGTGCGGGTGCAGGCCGATCGTCGGCTCGTCGAAGACGTAGGTGACATCGGTGAGGGACGAGCCGAGGTGACGGATCATCCGGGTGCGCTGCGCCTCGCCCCCGGACAGGGTGCCGGAGGGCCGGTCGAGCGACAGGTAGCCGAGCCCGATCTCGACGAAGGAGTCGAGCATGTGGCGAAGCCTGGTCAACAGCGGGGCCACCGACGGCTCGTCCAGTTCGCCGATCCAGGCGGCCAGGTCGCTGACCTGCATGCGGCAGACGTCGGCGATGCTGAGGCCACGGATCTTCGACGACCTCGCCCCGGCGTTCAGCCGGGTCCCGTCACACTCCGGGCAGGTGGTGAAGGTGACAGCCCGCTCCACGAACGCCCGGATGTGCGGCTGCATCGCCTCGACGTCCTTGGCGAGGTAGGACTTCTGGATCCGGGGGATCAGGCCCTCATAGGTGATGTTGATGCCGTCGACCTTGATCTTCGTCGGCTCCTTGTAGAGCAGGTCGGACAGCTCCCGCTCGGTGAAGCGGGCGATGGGCTTGTCGGGGTCGAAGAAGCCGGCGCCCGCGAAGATCCTGCCGTACCACCCGTCCGTGCTGTAGCCGGGGATGGTCAGGGCGCCTTCGTTCAGCGACTTGCTGGCGTCGTAGAGCGCAGTCCTGTCGAAGTCGGTGACCGCGCCGGTGCCCTCGCACCGCGGGCACATGCCGCCGGTGATGCTGAACGAGCGGACCTCGACGTTCTTGCCCGGTCCCTTCTCGATCTTGACAGCACCCTTCCCGCTGACCGATGCCACGTTGAAGGAGAAGGCCTGGGAGGTGCCGATGTGGGGTTGGCCGATCCTGCTGAACAGGATCCGCAGCAGCGCATTGGCGTCGGTGGCCGTGCCCAGGGTCGAGCGCACGTTGGCGCCCATCGGCTCCTGGTCGACGATGATCGCCGTGGTGAGGCCCTCCAGGACGTCCACGTCGGGACGGGCGAGGTTCGGCATGAACCCCTGCACGAAGGCGCTGTAGGTCTCGTTGATCATCCGCTGCGACTCCGCGGCGATGGTGTCGAACACCAGCGAGCTCTTGCCCGACCCGGAGACCCCGGTGAAGACGGTCAGGCGCCGCTTGGGCAGGTCGAGGGCGACGTCCTTGAGGTTGTTCTCCCTCGCCCCCTCGACCCGGATCCGGTAGTGGCTGTCCGCGGGATGCCGCTCGGACGGGTCCGGCGCGCTGAAGGTCATCGCGGTCTCCTGTCGGGTGGGCAGGGTCCGATTCTGCTGGCGCAGGCCTGCCTTCGGCAATCGTCTGCGGTGGAGTCGCTCGGGCCGCCGCCCGCGGAGCGGGGTGGCGGGCGTCTGTTCCCGGTGGCGCTGACGCGCCACCGGGCGAGACTCGTCGCCTTCCTCGTCTGTTCCGGCCCCGGCTGACGCCGGGGCCGTCAAGACTCAGCCCCCTTCACCCGCTTACGCGGCTGAAGGGGACTTCGTCTAGGATGTCGAAGGTTGTCTGAATCCGAACTCTCAGGAGTCCTCTCTTGCCCAGCACCTTGGAGCAGCTCACCCCGTCCCGGGCCAAGCTCACCGTCGAAATCCCGTGGAGCGACCTGAAGCCGCACCTCGACAAGGCGTACCGCGAGATCGCCTCGCAGGTCACGATCCCCGGCTTCCGGAAGGGCAAGGTTCCGGCGACGGTCATCGACCAGCGCTTCGGGCGCGGCGCCGTGCTGCAGGAGGCGATCAACGCCGCGCTGCCCACCGCGTACCAGACCGCGATCACCGAGGCGTCGATAGTGCCGCTGGGCGAACCGGACGTCGAGGTCACCAAGCTCGAGGACGGTGACCTGGTCGAGTTCACCGCCGAGGTCGACATCCGGCCCGAGTTCGAGGTGCCCGACTTCAAGGGCCTCAGCGTCACGGTGGACGCGCTCCCCGACACCGAAGCCGAACTGGAGCAGCGGATCGACATGCTGCGCTCCCGCTTCGCCACCACCACCGAGGTCGACCGCGAGGCCGCCGACGGCGACATCGTCACCATCGACCTGGTCGGCTCCCGCGACGGCGAGCAGCTTCCGGACGCCACCGCCGAGGGCGTCACCTACAAGGTCGGCTCCGGCGGCATGATCGACGGGCTCGACGAGGCGGTCACCGGCCTGAAGGCGGGGGAGTCCGCCGAGTTCGCGTCCACCCTCGTCGGTGGCCCGCTGGAGGGCGAGCCCGCCGACATCAAGGTCACCGTCACCAAGGTCAGCGAGCAGGAGCTCCCCGAGGTCGACGACGAGTTCGCGCAGCTCGTGTCCGAGTTCGACACCGTCGATGAGATGCGGACGGACCTGGCGAACTCGATCGTCGAGCTGGCCCGGCTCGAGCAGGCCTCGCGCGGCCGCGACAAGGTGCTCGAGGCCCTGGTCGAGCAGGTGGAACTCGAGCTGCCCGAGCGGCTGCTCACCACCGAGATCGAGGCCCGCAAGGAGCAGATCAACGAGCAGCTGAAGCGCGCCGGACTCAGCCTCGAGCGCTACCTGGCCCAGGCCGAGGACGAGGCGAAGACCCCCGAGGAGTTCTGGGCCGAGCTGGAGTCGTCGACCGAGAAGGGGCTCAAGGCCCAGCTGGTGCTCGACAAGGTGGCCGACGACTCCGAGGTCGGCATCGAGCAGGCCGACCTGTCCGAGCTGCTGGTGCGCAAGGCCGCCCAGGCGGGCACCTCGCCCGAGCAGGAGGCCCAGCACATGATGGAGCACAACCACACCGGCGCCTGGATGCAGGAGATCCGTCGCAACAAGGCGCTCGCGCTGATCGTCGCCGAGGCGACCGTCACCGACGCCGACGGGAACCCGGTGGACGTCTCCGGCGCCCCGGAGACCTCTGTCGAGGAGTGACCTCAACGCTCAGGGCCGTCCTCTCGGGCGGCCCTGAGCCATGTCAGGACCGGCGTCGCCGGTAGGCTGCGCCGTCAGCGAACAGGGCGGGGGACTGCCGGGTTTCGCCCCTTCCACCGGGTAGGTTCGCTCACGTGACTGATAACCCCTTCACCCGTGGCTTGTCGATGGCCGCCGGCGTCAGCCCGGCCGGCATGGCCGATTCGGTGTACACCTCGTTGCTCGCCAACCGGATCATCTTCCTCGGCTCCGAGGTTCGAGACGAGAACGACAACGCCATCTGCGCGCAAATGCTCCTGCTCAACGCGGAAGACCCGCACAAGGACATCTACCTCTACATCAACAGCCCCGGCGGGTCTGTCGACTCCGGGATGGCGATCTTCGACACCATGCAGTGGATCTCCAACGACGTCGCCACCGTGGCGATGGGGTTGGCGGCGTCGATGGGCCAGTTCCTGTTGAGCGCCGGCACGAAGGGCAAGAGGTTCGCCCTGCCGCACAGCCGGATCATGATGCACCAGCCCTCCGGTGGCCTGGGGGG
>JAEYUH010000166.1 GCA_023432725.1 Actinomycetes bacterium
CTCGGGGTGATCACCCGGGCGGAGGCCGACGAGGCGAAGGCGGTCGACTTCGACCCCAAGAAGGTGCGTGAGTACAAGCTCGGCTGCGCCAACGCCGAGTTCCCGTTCATCTGCGACTACGCCTGGCGGACCCTGCTGAAGACGGAGAGCCTTGGCGCCACCGAGGAGGAGCGACGCGACCGGGTGCTGAGGGGCGGGCTGACGATCCGCACCCAGATCGATCCGAAGGCGCAGCGCAAGGCTGAGAAGACGATCAGCAGGATGATCGCCGCCAAGGACCCCGTGGTGTCGGTGATCGTGATCCTTGAGCCCAGGACCGGCCAGATCGTGGCGATGGCGCAGAACCGCACGAAGATGGGCAAGAAGAACGGCCAGACCTTCTACAACTACGCGGTGAACCACGCGATGGGCGGCGCCGACGGCTACCAGGGCGGCTCCACCTTCAAGGCCTTCGTCGCGGCAGCCGCCCTCGAGAAGGGCATGGGTGCCTACGGCAAGTTCAACGCCAAGCCGAGGATGAGCTTCGGGGGCGAGGTGTTCACCTCGTGCGACGGACCCTTCCGCCAGAAGGAATGGGACGTCGTCAACGCCAGCCCGTCGGGACGGATGAACCTGTTCGACGGGGTGCGCAGTTCGGTGAACACCTACTTCGCGCAGCTGATCCAGGCCGTCGGGGTCTGCGACTCGGTGAAGATGGCCAAGCGGCTCGGGCTCGAGATGTCGATGGGCAAGGACCTGGTGAAGGAGTACCACGCCATCCCGTCCTTCACCCTCGGCGCTGTCGAAGTGACGCCGCTGTCGCTGGTCGAGGCCTATGCCACGTTCGCCAACCGTGGTGTCCGGTGCAACCCCGTGATCCTCAAGTCGATCAAGACCCGCGACGGCGAGAGCCTTGAGGTGCCGTCCGCCAAGTGCAAGCGGGTGCTCTCCAAGGACGTCGCCGACGCGATGAACAAGATCTTCCAGGGGCCGTTCACCGGTGGCACCGCGCGGGGTGCGCAGGTTCCCGGGGTCCAGATGGCGGGCAAGACGGGAACCGTCCCCGACAACCGGGCGATCTGGACCGTCGGCTACACCCCGGAACTGGCGGCCGCGGCGGTCATCTCCTACGACAGCAACCCGAAGTACCGCAAGTTCTGGGACCGCAGGCCGAGCTACCTGCGCTACACCCGGCTACCCGCGTCCGGCACCTTCCTGACCGGGTTCTCCGGTGGTGACGCGGGCCAGCGACTGCTGCGCCCCGCCTTCGCCACCGCGATCAAGGACTACCCGAAGACCAGGTTCAAGAACCCTCCGGAATCGGTGCTGCGGGGTGAGTGGCGCAGCGTCCCGAGCTGCAAGGGCATGAGCGTGGGCGGCTGCCGTTCGGTGCTGGCCAGGGCCGGTTTCGCCAGTTACCTCGACGAGGTCGAGTCCAAGGCCCGCAAGGGCACCGTCGTGGGCACGGACCCGTCCGGACGGGCCCCGAAGCTGAGCGCGATCGCGATCAAGGTCTCCGATGGCAAGGCCAAGGACAAGCCCAAGGACAAGCCCAAGGACAAGCCAAAGGACAAGCCCGGCGAGGGCGGTGGTGACGGCTAGGCTGCCGCGGTGCAGTCGATAGCGCAGCCCCGCGGGCTGGGCATTGTCACCCTGGTCGGCGGCGGCCCCGGTGATCCGGGCCTCATCACGGTGGCGGGGCTGGCCGCGCTGCGAGAGGCCGAGGTCGTGCTTTACGACCACCTCGCCCCGCTCCCGGTGCTGGATCAGGCACCGGACGGCGCCGTCCTGATCGATGTCGGCAAGCTGCCACGCGGCAGGGCCACCCCCCAGGACGAGATCAACCGACTGCTGGTTGAGCACGCCCGCGCCGGCAGGCGCGTGGTGCGCCTCAAGGGCGGTGACCCGTTCGTCTTCGGCAGGGGCGGCGAGGAGGCGCTCGCCTGTCGCGCGGCGGGAGTCGAGGTGCGGGTGATCCCCGGGGTCAGCGCGGCGATCGCCGCACCGGCGCTGGCCGGGGTGCCGTTGACGCACCGCGGCCTCAGCCAGGGGTTCACCGTGGTCTCGGCGCACGTCGGCCCGGACTCGCCGGGCTCGACGGTGGACTGGGATGCCCTGGCCCGCAGCGGCACGACCCTTGTGATCCTGATGGGCGTGGCGACCCTGCCCGAGGTGTGCGCGGGCCTCGTCCGCCGCGGGATGTCGGCCGACACCCCGGCGCTGGTGGTGGAGAACGCCGGCCACCCCGACGCGCGGGCGGTCCGCAGCACCCTGGGCGACCTGCCGGCGGTCGTCGCCGAAGCGGGAATCGGCACTCCGGCGACCACCGTGATCGGCGCGGTCGCCGGTCTCGACCTCGGTTTGGGGGACGGTTCCCGGCAGCACTGAGCCCAGCGTCGCCGGCTTGAGTGTGAGTTCGTCCTGCGAGTTCGAGAGAAAAGCTCACACCCAACGCTCCCTTGTAATACATAGTAGCTGGCTATACCATGGGGGCATGCCGAACGAACGTGACGCCTGGGCCTCCCAGTTCCGCAAGGGGCTGGTCGAGTTGGCGATCCTCGGGCTGCTCGCCAGCCGGCCGCGGTACGGCTCCCAGCTGGTCGAGGACCTGGCGGGGTACCCCGCCCTGGCGATCACCGCAGGAACCGTCTACCCGCTGCTCGCCCGGCTCGCCGCCGCCGACGTGGTCAGCACCACCTGGCAGGAGTCGCCGGTCGGGCCACCCCGGAAGTACTACGCGCTCACCGACAGCGGACGGGAGCGGCTGGCTTCGATGGCCGCCGCGTTCACCTCGATCTCGAAGTCGATGTCCACGATCCTGGGGGGTGCCCGATGATCGCGAGCCTTGACGAGCTGACCCCCGCCGCGCGGACGGTGGCCGACGACTTCCTCGCCGGCGCCGCCGAGGCGGTCGAGCCACGGCTGCGGGCCGGGGTTCGCGAGGACCTCACCGCCCACCTGTGCGAGCACCTGTGGGCGGACTCCGCCGAGGCCGACGTGAAGCAAGTGATCGAGGAACTCGGGGTCGTCGGCGGTGACGGAGAGGACGCCGGCCGTCGGTTCGCCGAGCAGTTCGCGTCCGGCTTCCGGCTGCGCGGCATGGGGGAGCGGCTGACCGGCTCGCTGTGGAACCCTGCCGACGAGCGGCTCTTCCTGCCC
>JAEYUH010000261.1 GCA_023432725.1 Actinomycetes bacterium
CCGGTGATGACGATGAGCTTGGACTCGGCCACGGGCGGATCGGTCGGCTAGAGGTTGACTGTTCCGTGTTCGCCGCTGGCAGGCGGGTCACCGGTGACAGCAGCCTTCGCCAGCCCCAGCACGCGCACGACGGGGTTCCCGGCGTCCCAGTACTCGCCGGCCGTGACGGTGATGTCGAGGATCACATTCTCGGGGTCTTCGGGCTGCCCGGCGTACGCCTCGGTGAGGCGGTCCCACAGTTCCCGCTTGGCGGTGACGTCGCGATCCACGCTGCCGGTGCCCGAGAGCGAGAGGTAGGTCCCGCCGTCCATGATGGAGAGGTTGACCTGCTGTCCCTCGGACTGCGCGGTCACCTCGTTCGACTCCTGGGTGATGAAACGGAACACCCAGTCGTCGCTCTCCTGGATGGTCATCGGGCGGCTGACCAGTGAGCCGTCATCGGCGACGGTGGTGAGCATCGCGAAGCGTTTCCCGGTCACCAGCTTGCGAAGTTCCTCGGCGTGTTCGGTGGTCATCCATGACCCCTTCCGTTGGTGGCGAGCCTCCAGCCTAGGAACGCGATCCAACCTGGCAGAGGAGGGGTTCACGGTGATCTTGACTGATTCGAACACCTGTTCGAAGATGGATAGGTGTCAGTAGCTGCCGAACTCCCCGGGGATGTCCTGCAGCAGCTGCGCGCCAAGGCGGGTCAGGGCAGGGCCCAGCAGCTGCTCCCGGTGCCCGAGCCGCTGGCGCGGCTGCTGCCGGATGGTGGCCTGCGTCCTGGTGCCGCGTACTCGGTGACCGGGGGCGCCCTGCTGCTGGCGCTGCTCGCCGAACCCTCGGCAGCGGGGTCCTGGTGCGGCGTGGTGGGCATCCCCGAACTCGGCGCGGAGGCGGCCCGTAGCGCCGGGGTGTCGCTGGACCGGCTGGCCCTCGTGCCGCACCCGGGGGAGCGCTGGCTGTCTGTGGTGGCTGCCCTGTCCGAGGTGCTGCCGTTGGTCGCCGTCCGGCCGGGTTCCCGGGTGCGTGAATCGGACGCCGCCCGGCTGGCGGCCCGGCTGCGGGAACGATCGGCAGTCCTGCTGGTCTGCGGCGATTGGCCCCGCGTCGAGGCCTCGCTCGGCCTGCGGACGGCCCGCTGGGCGGGTCTGGGCGAGGGCTTCGGGTACCTGTCCGGACGCGAGGTCGAGGTCGCGGTCACCTCCCGCCGCACCGCGGCGCCGCGTGCCGTCCGGCTGCGGTTGCCCGACCACACCGGACGGCTGTCCGTTCCCGCCCCGACTCCCGCTACGGGACTGAGGGCGGCGGGCTGATGCCCACCCCGACGGCACCCGCGCGGTGCCTCGTCCTGTGGTTCCCCGACTGGCCGGTGACCGCCTGGCAGCGGGCCGAGGACGTGCCGGCAGCCGGCCCGCTCGCGATCATCGAGGCCAACCAGGTGGTCGCCTGCTCGGCGGCCGCCCACGCCGAGGGCGTCCACGCCGGGCAGCGTCGCCGCGAGGCCCAGTCCCGGTGCCCCGATCTGGCGGTGGTGGCTGCCGACCCGGTCCGCGACGAGCGGCAGTTCGCCCCACTGGTCGACAGGATCGAGCAGGTGGCGCCAGGGGTGCAGGTGATCCGGCCGGGGCTGGCCACCCTGCGGGTGCGGGGCCCGGCCAGGTACTACGGCGGGGAACCCCAGGCCGCCGATGCGCTGCTCGGCTCGGTCGGCGCGCTCGGCGTCACCGACGGCCGCGCCGGCGTCGCCGACGGCATCTTCACCGCCGAGCAGGCAGCCTACGACGCCGACCCGGTGCTGGTGGTGCCGCCCGGTGCGGCGGCCGGCTATCTCGCCCCGCTGCCGGTCAGCCGGCTGGGCGACCCCGACCTGGCAGGGTTGCTGCCCCGGCTGGGGATCCGCAGGCTCGGCGACTTCGCGGCCCTGGACGCGGGCAGCGTCCGCGACCGGTTCGGCGAGCGCGGGGTGCGACTGCACGCCCTGGCCGGCGGGCTGGACTCGCGTCCGGTGACGGCCCGGGTCCCACCCCCCGAACTGGCCCGGCAGGTCGGCTTCGAGCCGCCGCTGACCCTCGTCGAGCAGGTGGCGTTCAGCGTCAGGGCGACCGCTGAGGGGTTCATTGCAGGCCTGGCCGCCGCCAACCTGGTCTGCACCGAACTGCTCGTGCACCTGACCGCCGAGGAGGGCGAGCACAGCGAGCGGGTGTGGCTGCACCCGGCCTGCTTCGACGCGGCGGCGGTGGTCGACAGGGTGCGCTGGCAGCTCCAGGCGGCGGCCGGCACCACCATCGGCAGCGGCGTGGTGCAGGTGCGGCTGGAGCCGGTGGCGGTGGACGGGCTGGCCGGCCACGCCCCCGGGCTGTTCGGACCCGGCGCCGACGAGAAGGTGCACCACGTGCTGTCCCGGGTGCAGGCGATGCTCGGCCACGAGGGCGTCCTCACCCCTGCGGTCGGCGGCGGCCGGTGGCTGGCGGAACGCCAGGTGCTGGTCCCGTGGGGGGACCGGACGATCCTGCGTCAGCCGGCCGACCGGCCCTGGCCGGGCAGCCTGCCGGACCCGTTGCCCGCCACCGTCTTCCCCGGACGACGCCGGGTCGAGGTGGTGGACGGCGACGGCGTCCGGGTGGGGGTGGACGAGCGGCTGCTGCTGACCGGCACCCCGGCGATGCTGAGTGTCGGCG
>JAEYUH010000212.1 GCA_023432725.1 Actinomycetes bacterium
TCTCGGACGCCACCGGCGGGTTCGCGGCGTGGCGCGCCGAGACGCTGCGCGGGATCGACCTCGCCGGGGTGCAGGCGGCCGGCTACGGCTTCCAGGTCGATCTGGCCTGGCGGGCGATCCGCAACGGCTTCACCGTCGCCGAGGTGCCGATCGAGTTCGCCGACCGGCGCTTCGGAGACTCCAAGATGAGCCGGAAGATCGTCGCCGAGGCGATGTGGCTGACCACCAGGTGGGGGATCGCTCACCGCTGGTCGCAACTGAAAGGGCTGTTCTCCCGGAAGGGGACGACTCCATGACCCAGACACGACCGAACCTGAGGGCGCGCAAGCTGCTGCTGTGGGCGCTAGGGGGAGCCTTCGTCCTGATCCCCGTCCTGGAGATCTGGACGCTGGTCACGGTAGGCGGCTGGCTCGGCCTGTGGCCCACGATCGGGCTGCTGGTGCTGGGCGGCGCGGTGGGCGCCTGGCTCACCCAGCGGGAGGGCCGTCGCGCCTGGCAGGCGCTGGTGGACGCCTTCGGCGGCGGCCGGCTGCCCACCGGCAGGTTGGCCGACGCCGCGCTGGTGCTGGTCGGCGGCATCCTGCTGATGCTGCCCGGGTTCCTGTCCGACCTGATCGGCCTTGCCATGCTGTTGCCGGTGACCCGTCCTGTGATCCGGCGGCTGATAGCCTTCGTCCTGGCGCGCAACGCAGCCCGCAGCGGAGCCGACCCGATGGTCATCAGGGGCCAGACCGTGGAACCCCCGCCGTCCGGCCCGATCGTGATCAGGGGTGAGGTCGAGGACCGTCCCTGACGGGCTCAGCCCTTGCTCTTGTCGCCTTCGCCGCGAATCTCGTCGAGCCGTTCGGCGAGCAGTTCCTCGAGTTCCTCGATGGACCGCCGCTCCCGCAGCATGTCCCAGTGGGTGCGCGGCGGCTTGGTCGCCTTGACCTCAGGCTCCACACCGTCGGTGCGGCGGGCCGGCTCACCGCAGCGAGGGCACTCCCATTCGGTGGGCAGCTCCGCCTCGGCGGCGAAGACGACCTCGAAGTGGTGGGCGTTGGGACAGTCGAAACCGATCTCCTGCCGGGGGGCGAGCTCCACGCCCTGGCCGTCGGCATAGCTCTTGGAACCGAGGCCCGAGCCCCGGAGTGCGCGATCCGCCATGGTCTTCTCCTGCCTGCGTTGCTGCCGCCGGTCGAGTCATCTCTACCGTAGTCGGGCGCGCAACCGGCGTGACAGGGGTCGCGGGGGAGGAGCGCCCGACGGGTCAGCTCACCGCATGGTGCGCGGGTTCGCGGACGGGGATCATCACGAGCAGGCCCGCCAGCAGGATCAGCACGATCCCCAGGATCCCCCAGTAGGCGGTGTTCACCTCGCCCGTCAGCGAGGCACCCAGCCCCACCGACAGCCCGAAGGCGGCGGGGGACAGGAACGAGATGGCGCGACCCGTCGTGGCGTAGAGGCCGAAGATCTCACCGGCCCGTCCCTCGGGGATCAGCCGGGCCAGGAAGGAGCGCGAGGCCGACTGGGCCGGCCCCACGAAGGCTGTCATCGCCATGCCGAGGGTCCAGAAGACGATCTGGCCGCGGTCGTGGAGCAGGAAGATGCCAAGGCCGAGCGCGACCAGGGCGGCCAGGGACAGCAGGATCACCTTCTTGGGCCCGATCCGATCGTCGACGTACCCGAACAGGATCGTGGAGACCCCGGCGACGACGTTGGCCACGGCGCCGAACACGATGACGTCGCCCGGGGAGAAGCCGAAGGTGAGCGAGGCCAGCACCGCGCCGAAGGCGAACACGCCCGACAGCCCGTCGCGGAACAGCGCGGAGGCGGCCAGGAAGAACACCGTGTGAGGGCTGGCGCGCCACAGGGTCGCGATCGAGGCGAACAGCAGCTTGTAGGACCCGACGAGCCCGGCCCGCTCGGCCTTCTGGATGCGCGGGCGGTCCTTCAAGGAGAAGAAGGTCGGCAGCGTGAACACCAGAATCCACAGGCCGCACACCAGCATGGATGCCCGGATGTCGAGCCCGTCGGCGTCGGTCACCCCGAACAGGCCGACCTCGGGGGAGATGAAGCCGAAGTACAGCACCAGCAGGGCGACGATGCCCCCGAGGTAGCCCATCCCCCAGCCGAAGCCCGACACCCGGCCGACATTGTCCTTGGTCGAGATCTCGTCGATCAGGGAGTAGTAGTTGACGTTGGCCAACTCGCCGATGATCGACGCCACGCCAAGGATGCCGAGGCCGAGCCACAGGTAGTCCGGCGTGGGGCGGACGAAGAAGAGCGCGGCGGCCAGCGCGGCGATCAGCCAGGTCTGCCAGCGCAGGTTGAACACGGTGCGGCCGGTGCGGTCGGAGCGCTGGCCGAGCACCGGCGCGATCAGCGCCACGATGAGGCCGGCGATGCCCGTCGAAAGAGCCAGCGCCTGTGCCGTCTCGTTCTCGGGGCCGAAGGCCTTGCCGGTGATGTACACGCTGAAGACGAACGTGATGATCACCGTGTTGAGGGGCTGGGTGCCCCAGTCCCACATGGCCCACGCCCATACCTTGCGCGGCGGGCTGGGCCGCCTCCCCTCAAGGGCCGAGCCCTCGACCGGCAACGAGTCGGTCATTCGTGTCCTTCCCAGAGGTCCCGCCGGATCAGGACGGCCTTGAGGACGTCCGGTTCGTCCGTGACGATACCGTCCACGCCGAGGTCGATGAGGTGCTCCATCGTCGGCGCGTCGTTGATGGTCCACACGTGGACCCTTATCCCGTAGCGGTGCGCCGTCCGCACGAAGCGGGGGGTGACCAGGGTGAGACGGTCGCCCCAGAACTTCAGCGGAACCTGCGCGGCCTTGCCCACCACCAGTCGCGGCAGCAGCGGCGGGCCCACCCACAGCAGCAACACGCCCCACCTGGTCAGGCCGGTCGCCACCCGGCGACCGACAAGCCGGCGGAAGGCCGTGATCCGCGCCAGGGAGAACGAGCTGACGCAGACCCGGTCCTGCGTGCCGGTCTGGGTGATGAGCTCGGCGAGCGGAACGGTCGCCCCCGGCGCCTTGATGTCGAGGTTGAACCTGGCCGTCGGAAAGGCGGCGAAGAGGTCGGCGAGCCGGGGGATCGGGTCGGTGCCGCCGATCCGGATCGCGTCGAGTTCGGCGGCGGTGTGCTCGGCGATCAGCCCGTGCCCATCGGTGACCCGTTCCAGCGACTCGTCGTGGAAGGCGACCAGCACCCCGTCCGCGGTGGCGTGCACGTCGGTCTCCAGGTAGCGGTACCCCGCGGCGACGGCCCGCCGGAAGGCGGCCAGCGAGTTCTCACCCACCCCCGGCCAGTCGCCGCCCCGGTGCGCGAGCGCCTGGAAGCCGGTGTCGAAGTAGGGCAAGGGCGGGTCGCTGGGCGACGGCGGTATCACCCCGCGCACTCTACTCACGCAGTCTTGCCGTATGTCAGCCCCGGGCGGCGGGCGTCCGCTACGCAACAATGTCCGCCGTGACTACCATCTTGAGCATCCAGTCCTCCGTCGCTTACGGCCACGTGGGCAACAGCGCCGCCACCTTCCCGCTGATGCGGCTGGGCGTCGAGGTGTGGCCGGTGCTGACCGTCCACTTCTCCAACCACACTGGCTACGGGGCCTGGCGGGGTCCGCTGCTGGCCGCCTCCGACGTCGCGGACGTGGTCCGGGGCATCGACGAGCGCGGGGTGCTGAACCGGGTGGACGCTGTGCTGTCCGGCTACCAGGGCGGCGAGGCGGTGGGCGCCGAGATCCTCAACGCGGTCGCGCTGGTCAAGCAGCGCAACCCGTCCGCGATCTACTGCTGCGACCCGGTGATGGGCGATGTCGGGCGCGGCTTCTACGTCCGTCCGGGGATCCCCGAGTTCATGCGGGACGCGGTGGTGCCGGCCGCCCAGATCGTGACCCCGAACCAGTTCGAACTGGACTTCCTGACCGGACGGCAGACCCGCACCCTGGACGACCTGCTGGAGGCCGCGCACGCGCTGCGGGCCACCGGCCCCGAGGTGGTGCTGGTGACCAGCGCGATCCTCGAGGGCAGCGACCCGGGCAGCGTCCTGATGCTGGTGGTGGACGGGACCGGCGCCTGGTCGGTCACCACACCGCTGCTGGACCGCACCTTCACCGGGTCGGGCGACATCACCGCGGCGATCTTCCTGGCCCACTACCTGCGCACCGGGAACCCGGCCTCGGCGCTGGAGAACACCGCGGCGGCGGTGTACTCGGTGCTGAAGGCGACCGCCGAGGGAGAGTCGTCGGAGTTGGCGCTGGTGGCGGCGCAGGACTACCTGGTCAAGCCGCCCCACACCTTCAGCGCGGTCAGTCTTTGAAGACCTCGATCCGGGCGCCGAGGGCGTTCAGCCGGTTCGGCAGGTCCTCGTAGCCGCGGTTGATCACGTAGACGTCACGCAGCACGCTCGTGCCGCGGGCCGCCATGGCAGCCAGCAGCAGGCACACAGCCGGACGCAGCGCCTGCGGGCAGACCAGCTCCTGGCCCCGCCAGCGGGTGGGTCCGCTGACCACGATCCGGTGCGGGTCGAGCAGCTGGACGTCGGCGCCCAGTTTGGTGAGGTCGACCAGGTGGATCGCCCGGTTCTCGTACACCCAGTCGTGGATCAGGGTGCGACCGTCGGCCGCGGCGGCGATCACCGCGAAGAACGGCAGGTTGTCGATGTTGAGGCCGGGGAACGGCAGGGCGTGGATCTTGTCCGCCGCCGCGTGCAGGTCCGAGGGCAGCGCGGTGATGTCGACCAGCCGGGTGCGCCCGTTCTCCGCGGCGTACTCCGGGGAGAGCTGGTACCGGAAGCCCATCTCCTCAAGGATCGCCAGCTCGATGTCGAGGAACTCGATCGGCGCCCGCGTGATCGTCAGCTCGCTGCGGGTCACGATCGCGGCGGTGAGCAGGCTCATGGCCTCGATCGGGTCCTCCGAGGGGGCGAACTCGATGTCCTTGTCGATCCGGTCCAGACCGATCACCCGCAAGGTGGTGGTGCCGATGCCGTCGATCTGGACACCGAGCTCCTGAAGGAAGAAGCACAGGTCCTGCACCATGTAGTTGGCGCTGGCGTTGCGGATCGTGGTCCGGCCAGGGAACTGCGCTGCTGCCATCAGCACGTTCTCGGTGACGGTGTCGCCGCGCTCGATGAGGGTGATGGTGCGCTCGTCGCCGCCGAGGCGGTGCACCTTGGCCCGGTAGAAGCCCTGGGTGGCCCGCACTTCGAGGCCGAAGTGGCGCAGCGCGTGCAGGTGCGGGGTGATCGTCCGTGCCCCGAGGTTGCAGCCACCGGCATACGGCAGGTCGAACCGCTCCTCGTCGTGCAGCAGCGGGCCGAGGAACATGATGATCGAGCGGGTGCGGCGGGCGGCGGCCGCGTCCATCGCGGACAGGTTCAGATGGGTGGGTCGAATCAGCTCCAGCTGCGAGCGGTCGTCCGACCAGGTGGCCTGGACACCGATGCTGGTCAGCACCTCAATGAGGCGGTTGACCTCCTCGATCTGGGCGATGCCCTGCAGCACGGTGCGTCCGTGGTTGAGCAGGGCGGCGCACATCAGGGCGACGGCGGCGTTCTTCGACGACCGGACGGCGATCGAGCCGCGCAGGGTGGTGGGGCCCTCGACGCGGAAGTGGGTGGGCCCGCTCGGGCCGGCGCTGATCAGCGGGCTTTCGAGGGCGTGGGCGATCCGGTTGATCATCTCGAGACTGAGGTTCTGACCGCCGGATTCGATCCGGTGGATCGCGCTCTGACTGGTGCCCAGCTCGGTAGCCAGCTGCTGCTGGGTGAGGCCGCGTTGCTTGCGAGCGTCGCGGATCAGGGTGCCGATGCTGCTGGGGAGAAGGTCTGCCACCACACGACCATAACTCACATGAGAGATGAACGCAGCCTCGAGGGGGTTGCCATAGAGTGTGGACCATGACCACACACTTCGACGTCGTCGTGCTCGGCGCCGGCCCCGGGGGGTACGTCGCCGCCATTCGGGCCGCCCAGTTGGGGCTCTCCACCGCCATCATCGAGAAGCAGTGGTGGGGAGGCGTCTGCCTCAACGTCGGGTGCATCCCGACCAAGGCGTTGCTGCGCAATGCCGAGCTGGCGCACATCTTCACCAAGGAGGCCGACCTGTTCGGCATCGAGGGTGAGGTCACCTTCAACTACGCCAAGGCCTTCTCCCGCAGCCGCCAGGTCTCCGACCGGATGGTCAAGGGCGTCCACTTCCTGATGCGGAAGAACAAGATCACCGAGCTCAACGGCTGGGGAAGCTTCGTCGACGCCAAGACGATCGAGGTCACCGGCGAGTCGGGCGAGAAGCAGACAGTCACCTTCGACAACTGCATCATCGCCGCCGGCGCCACCACCAAGCTGCTGCCCGGCACCCAGGTTTCCGAGCGGGTCTACACCTACGAGGAGCAGATCCTCTCCGACCAGGTCCCCGGATCGATAGTGATCTGCGGCGCGGGCGCCATCGGCACTGAGTTCGCCTACGTGCTCGCCAACTACGGCAGCAAGGTCACCATCGTCGAGTACCTCGACCGGATGGTGCCGAACGAGGACGCCGAGGTCTCGGCCGAACTGGCCAAGGCCTACAAGAAGCTCGGCATCCAGGTGCTCACCGGCACCAAGGTGGAGAAGATCGAGGAGACCGCGGACGGCGTCAAGGTGACGGTCAGCCCGGCCGCCGGCGGCGAGGCGCGGGTGCTGGAGGCGGACAGCGTCCTGCAGTCGCTCGGCTTCGCACCCCGCACCACCGGCTACGGCCTGGAGAACACCGGCGTCAAACTCACCGAGCGGGGCGCCATCGCCATCGACGACTTCATGCGGACCAACGTGCCGGGGATCTACGCGATCGGCGACGTCACCATGAAGCTGATGCTGGCCCACACCGCCGAGGCGCAGGGCGTCGTGGCCGCCGAGACCATCGCCGGCGCCGAGACCATGCCGATCAACTACGACATGATCCCGCGGGCCACCTACTGCCAGCCCCAGATCGGCTCCTTCGGCTACACCGAGGAGCAGGCCAGGGCCAAGGGCTACGAGGTCAAGGTCGCCAAGTTCCCGTTCTCGGCCAACGGCAAGGCCCACGGGCTGGGCGACGCCACCGGCTTCGTCAAGGTCGTCGCCGACGCCCGCTACAACGAGATCCTCGGCGCCCACATGATCGGGCCGGACGTCTCCGAGTTGCTCCCCGAACTCACCTTGGCCCAGCAGTGGGACCTGACCGCGGACGAGGTGGGACGCAACATCCACGCCCACCCGAGCCTGTCCGAGGCGTTGAAGGAGGCCGTCGAGGGGATCGCCGGCCACATGATCAACCTCTGACCGATGGGCCTCCACCTGGCGAACCTGCCGTCGGCGGACAAGGTGCTCGACGAGTACCCGTTCGCGGTGCTGGTCGGGATGATGCTCGACCAGCAGTACGGCATGGAGCACGCCTTCCGCGGCGGGGAGAAGATCCTGACCCGGTTCGGCTCCCTCGACCCGGCGGCCATCGCAGGCGCAGACCCGGAAGAGTTCAAGGCCCTGTGCAGCCAACCGCCGGCCATTCACCGGTTCCCCGGGTCGATGGCGGCGCGGGTGCAGGAACTGGCGGCGCTGATAGTCAGCCGGTACGACGGCGACACCACCCGGCTGTGGAGCGAACCCACCACCGGCAAGGAGCTGCTGGCCCGGGTGCAGGAGCTGCCCGGGTTCGGCAGCCAGAAGGCCAGGATCTTCGTGGCTCTGCTC
>JAEYUH010000039.1 GCA_023432725.1 Actinomycetes bacterium
GCAGTGGTCGCCCGTTCCTGGGCATAGGCCTGCGCGGCCCGCGGCCACAGCACGGTCAGGGGGCGGCAGGCGCGGTGGAGCAGCCGGCGCGATTCCTCGTCGTAGGGCTGCGGCCGGGCGAGGGCGAGGATGCGGCTGAACCCCTCGACGGGTTCGTCGTCCTCCATCGGCTCAATGCGGACGAAGACGACATGACCGAGGCCGGGCACCTCATCGATGCTGAAGTGACCCTCCAGCCCGACCACCCCGGTGTGCAGCACGTGGTCCAGCAGCGACTGGGCGGTGTCGGCGTCCGGCAGCAGCGCGATCGGCTCGAGCGCCTCGTCCTCGTCGTAGTAGACGCTGACTGCGGCCCTGGCGCCCACCGCCTGGGACAGGTGCTCGAGCACGGTGGCATCCGCCGCGATGCCCTTGTTCAGGGCGTCGATGGCGTCGGCCAGCATGTCCAGCACCATGGACGCCGGATCAACAGTCACAAGAACCCCTCCCCGCGGGCAAAAGTACGGACCGCATTCGTTACTGAGGAAGATTACCCCTGCCAAGCCTTGCCACCATACCTTCTCCTCCTTCACCACAACAGGACGCCATCGCCGCGACGGTGAGACAGCGCACCGCGGGACAAACCTCCCCGAACCGGTGGGGCGGACGGTAAGTTGATCGCAGTTCGCCGGTTCACGAAGGAGTAGCCCCATGCCAAGCCGTACCGTCGCCATCGCATCCTCGGTTGGTCTTCACGCTCGCCCCGCCTCCCTCTTCGTCCAGGCGGCCACGGCCACTGGCCTGCCGGTCACGATCGCCAAGGAGGGCGGTTCCCCCGTGGACGCCCGGAGCATCCTCATGGTGATGGCGCTCGGCGCGAAGAACGGCGAAGTGGTGACGCTGTCCGCCGAGGGTGAGGGGGCAGACGACGCCCTCGAGGGCCTGGTCGCGTTGTTGTCACGGGACCTGGACGCGGAGTAATCCGATGGCCGGCATCGAGACCCGGACGTTCCACGGGATCGGGGTGAGCGCCGGCACAGCCGTCGGGCCGCTGGTAGTCGTCACTCCGCCGCCCGTCGCCCCTGCCGACGAGCCGGCAGCGCCGGACCCGGCCGCGGCCCTCACCTCGGTGAAGGAAGTCCTGGAGCAGGTGGCGAAGGGACTCGAGGCCAAGGCCGCCATCGCGGGCGACCACGCCCGACCGATCCTCGAGGCCGGCGCCATGATGGCCCGCGACCCGGGGCTCGCCTCCGGCGTGGAGAACCACCTGAACTCCGGAAAGGGCCCCGCAACGGCGGTCACCGCCGCGGTCGAGGAGATCGCGGCGATGCTCACCTCGCTGGGCGGCTACATGGCCGAGCGGGTCGCCGACCTGCACGACGTCCGCGACCGCGCCGTGGCGCGACTGCTCGGCCAGTCCGAGCCGGGCGTGCCGACCCTGACCGAGCCGAGCATCCTCGCGGCGCACGACCTCGCCCCTGCCGAGACCGCGACCCTGTCGGTCGAGACCTGCCTCGGGATCGTCACCGCTGCCGGCGGCCCGACCAGCCACACCGCGATCCTCGCCTCCCAGCTCGGCATCCCGGCCGTCGTCCAGGCGACCGGCATCACCGCCGTCCCGCCCGGCACGGTCGTCGCCATCGACGGCGGCGTCGGTGAGGTGACGGTCAACCCCACCGAGGAGGAGCGAGAGCTCCTGCTGGAGCGCAAGCGCCGAAGGGCGGCCGCGCTGGCCGGGGGCACCGGCAAGGGCTCGACCAAGGACGGCTACCCGGTCGCCCTGCTGGCCAACATCGGCACCGTCGATGACGCCCGCAAGGCCGCCGCGCAGCCG
The DNA here is from genome assembly GCA_023432725.1 of Actinomycetes bacterium. Classification (GTDB taxonomy): domain Bacteria; phylum Actinomycetota; class Actinomycetes; order Propionibacteriales; family Propionibacteriaceae; genus Propionicimonas. The sequence continues at coordinate 1,814 of JAEYUH010000039.1, forward strand.
GTGGAAGGGGTCGGCCTGTTCCGTACCGAGTTCGTCTTCCTGGACCGCGACACGATGCCGACCGTCGAGGAGCAGACGCGGATCTACACCGAGGTCTTCCAGGCCTTCGGCGACCGCCGCATCATTGTGCGCACCCTGGACGCGGGCGCCGACAAGCCGCTGAAGTTCGCCGACCTCGGCCCGGAGGAGAATCCGGCGCTGGGACGGCGCGGCCTGCGGCTCGGCATGATCCGTACCGACGTGATGGACTCCCAGCTCGAGGCACTCGCCGCCGCCTACCAGGCGACCGGGGCCGACGTCCGGGTGATGGCGCCGATGGTGGCCACCGAGGCCGAGGCGATCTGGTTCGCCTCCCGGGTGCGCCAGCTCGGCCTGCCCAAGGTGGGCGTGATGATCGAGGTCCCGGCAGCGGCCATCCGGTCGAAGGGGATCCTCTACCACGTCGACTTCGCCTCGCTCGGCACCAACGACCTGTCGCAGTACACGATGGCCGCCGACCGGATGCAGGGCGAACTCGCCGCCCTGCTCGACCCGTTCGAGCCGGCCCTGCTCGACGTCGTGGCGCTGGCCTGCGCCGGCGGCCAGGCGATGGGCAAGCCGGTAGGGGTCTGCGGCGAGGCCGCCGGCGACCCGGTGCTCGCGCTCGTCCTGGTCGGCCTGGGCGTGTCGAGCCTGTCCATGGCGCCCGGCAAGGTGCCCGCGGTCCGCACCGCGCTCGGCCTGCACTCCAGGACCCAGTGCCAGCAGATGGCGGCGGCAGCGCGGGCCTCCACCTCGCCGCAGGACGCCAGGGCGGCAGTGCTGCGGCTCGCCGACCCGGTGCTGCGCGACCTCATGTAGCCCGGCGGCTGGGTCTTTCCGGCTACGTGCCGGCGCCCTTGAGCGTGCCCTCGATCTTCCCGCCGTCCTTGCCGGCCAGGCAGGTGACCGCCCGATCGGCGGCGGACTCCCAGGTCTGCCGGGTGGGCTGCAGCACGTTCAGGTCGTAGTCGGACTTGCCCACCGAGACCCCGACGAACTCCTTGAACCGGTCCTGGCAGAACTCCTCGGCGGCGTCCTGGACGGCGCCGGCGCCGGGGAATTCGTCGCCGTCCAGTTCGGTGGCGGCGAACACCTCCCACGAGTGCGGCTGGTCACAGGGCAGCAGCGCGACCTTCTCCACAGTCCCCGTCGTCAGGGGACCGGTGCAGTCGCCGACCCGGGGCGAGAACGAGTCGCCCGGGGCCGAGGCGGTGACCTGCCCGGCGCTGTTGCGGGGACCCCCGCCGGCGCAGCCGGACACCGCCACGGCGACGGCCAGGCCGGTCAGCAGGGCAACGATCCCGCCCCGGGCGCAGCTCATCCCGCGGCCGGCGCGAGCTCGACGTCGACAGCGAGCGGGGCGTCGCCCGGGGTCCAGACCAGTTCGCCGGTGATCCGCCCCACCGCCCTCAGGTCTGCCTCCACGAGCCGGAGCTCGGCCAGCAGCTCGTCGGGGCCGGTCACCACCGCGCGCGCCACCTCGGTCTTCATCGAGGCCTTGGCCTGCGACTTGGCGCCCCGAACTCCGATCAGCGCCGCGGCGATCGCCTCCAGCAGGGCGGGGTCGCCGGTGGCCGGCAGTTCGTCGGAGGAGGGCCAGCCGGCGCGGTGCACCGAGCCCTGCTGCCACCACGACCAGGCCTCCTCGGTGACGAACGGCAGGAACGGGGCGAACAGCCGCAGCAGGACGTTCAGCGCGAGCCGCAGTGCGGCCTGGGCAGAGGCGGCGGCCGCCTCGCCGCCGGCCCCGTAGGCCCGCTCCTTCACCAGCTCGAGGTAGTCGTCGCAGAACTGCCAGAAGAACTTCTCGGTGACCTCCAGCGCGCTGGTGTAGTCGAAGGCGTCGAAGCTGGCGGTGGCCTGCTCGACCACTGTGCGCAGCCCCGCGAGCATCGCGAGATCGGCAGGCGCGGTGACAGCTGACGGGTCTGACGCCTGCCCGATGCCGAGGATGAACTTGCTCGCGTTGAGCACCTTCATCGCGAGTCGCCGTCCGACCTTCATCTGGGTCTCGTCGAACGGGGAGTCCATGCCCGGCCGGGCCATCGCCGCCCGCCACCGCACGGCATCGGAGCCGAACCGCTCCAGAACGTCGGTGGGCACCACGACATTGCCCTTGGACTTGCTCATCTTCTTGCGGTCGGGGTCGACCACGAAGCCCGAGATGGTGGCCCGCTGCCACGGCAGCCGGTCGTGCTCGAAGTGAGCCCTGACCACCCGCGAGAACAGCCAGGTGCGGATGATGTCGTGCGCCTGCGGCGCGATGTCCATCGGGAAGGTGAGGTCGAACAGCTGCGGATCCCGCTCCCAGCCGGTGGCGATCTGCGGGCTGAGGGAACTGGTGGCCCAGGTGTCCATGACGTCCGGGTCGCCGAGGAAGCCGCCCGGAACGCCGCGCTGGTCCTCGGTGTAGCCCGGCGGGACGTCACTGGAGGGATCGACAGGCAGGGTCTCCTCGGCCGCGGTGATCGGACGTGAATAGTCCGGCTGGCCCTCGGCGTCCAGCGGGTACCAGACCGGGAAGGGCACGCCGAAGAACCGCTGCCGGGAGATCAGCCAGTCGCCGTTGAGCCCGTTGACCCAGTTGGAGTACCGGTGCCGCATGTGGTCGGGCACCCAGGCCAGCTCGTCGCCGCGCTTCAGCAGAGCGTGCTTGAGGTCGTCGTCGCGTCCGCCGTTACGGATGTACCACTGCCGGGTGGAGACGATCTCGAGCGGCTTGTCGCCCTTCTCGTAGAAGTTCGCCATCCGGGTGGTCGGCTTCGGCTCGCCGTCCAGGTCGCCGGAGGCGCGCAGCAGGGCGACCATCGCCTCCCGGGCGCCGAAGGCGGTCTTGCCCGCGAGGTCGGCGTACGGCTCGGGGTTGGTCAGCCACTCGGGAGCGTCGGCCTGCATCCGTCCGTCGCGGGTGAGGGCGGTGCGGGTCGGCAGCCGCAGCTCGCGCCACCACAGCACGTCGGTCAGGTCACCGAAGGTGCAGCACATGGCGATGCCGGCGCCCTTGTCCGGCTCGGCGGCCGGGTGGGCGAGCACGGGGATCTCCACCCCGAAGACCGGCGAGGTCACCGTGGTGCCGAACAGCGGCTGGTAGCGCTCGTCGTCGGGGTGGGCGATCAGGGCGCACACCGAGACGATCAGTTCCGGACGGGTGGTCTCGATGTGCAGCGGGCTGCCGTCCGGGCGGTGGAAGGCGACCCGGTGGTAGAACCCGGGGTACTCCCGCGCCTCCAGTTCGGCTTGGGCCACAGCGGTCTGGAAGGTCACGTCCCACAGCGTCGGGGCCTCGGACAGGTAGGCCTCGCCGCGGGCGTGGTTGCGCAGGAAGGCGAGTTGGGAGATCCGCTGCGCCTCGGTGGAGATGGTCGTGTACAGGGTGTTCCAGTCCACGCTCAGGCCGAGCGTGCGCCACAGGTTCTCGAAGGCGACCTCGTCGACCGCCGTCAGCTCGTGGCACAGCTCGATGAAGTTCTTGCGGGAGATCGGGACCTGCCGCTTCGGGTCGGGCTTGGCGGGCGGTGTGAAGTCGGGGTCGTACGGGATCGACGGGTCGCAGCGCACCCCGTAGAAGTTCTGCACCCGCCGCTCGGTGGGCAGGCCGTTGTCGTCCCAGCCCATCGGATAGAAGACGTGCTTGCCGCGCATCCGCTGGTAGCGGGCGACCAGGTCGGTGTGGGTGTAGGAGAACACATGGCCGACGTGCAGCGATCCCGACACGGTGGGCGGGGGAGTGTCGATGCTGAACACCTCCGCGCGCGCCTCCGGGCGCACGAAGGCGTAGGTGCCGTCCTGCTGCCAGCGCTGCGACCAGGTGGCTTCCAGCCCCTCCAGCACCGGACGCTCCGGTACGCCCACGCCGGCGAGGGTCGCGGCGGGCTGGGGCTGGATGGGCATGTCTGTCATGGGCTGAATCTTACGAACCGGCGCAGACCCCCGTCACATCGCCCACGCCGCCCCGGCTCGCGGGGACGGTTCCCCGGCTCGCGGGGACGGTTCCTGCGTCCGGCGCCGCGGGGGAGCGGCCGCACCATCACCGGTACGCTGAACCCACCATGAACCGCACTTCCCACCAGCAGGTAGTCGAGGCGCTGGAATCGCGCTGGCCGGAACACCGGATCGCCCGCGGCCTGGGCCGGATCGAGGCGCTGTGCGACCTGCTCGGGTCGCCGCAGCGCGCCTGCCCCGTGATCCAGGTCGCCGGCACGAACGGCAAGGGCAGCACCGCGGTCATGATCGACACGCTGCTGCGCTCGCTCGGGCTGCGGGTGGGACGGATCTCGAGCCCGCACCTGCAGGACATCACCGAACGGATAGTGATCGACGGCGAGCCCATCGCCGTCGACCGCTTCGACGAACTCGTCGCCGAGATCCAGCCGTTCGTCGACATGGTCGACGCCCAGCAGATCGACGGCGTCGCGATGACCTTCTACGAGGTGATGACCGCGCTGGGCTACGTGGCCTTCGCCGAGGCGCCGGTCGACGTCGCCGTTGTCGAGGTCGGGATGGGCGGGGCCTGGGACGCCACCAGCGTCGCCGACCCGCAGGTAGCGGTGGTGGCGCCGATCGACTTCGACCACACCCACGTGCTGGGTGAAACGCTGACCGAGATCGCCGGCGAGAAGGCGGGCATCATCAAGCCCGGCTCGACGGCGGTGCTGGCCGGCCAGGCGCCGGAGGCGGCCACCGTCCTGCTGGCACGGGCCGCGGCCGTGGGTGCGAAGCTGCTGCGCGAGGGCGTCGAGTTCGGCCTGATCGAGCGGACGCCGGCGGTCGGCGGCCAGGTGATCAGGATCGAGACTGCGGACGGGCCTCTCGGCGACCTCGTGCTGCCGCTGTTCGGCGCCCACATGGCCCGCAACGCCGCGCTCGCGGTGGCGGCCTGCGAGGCCTTCCTCGGCGGACGGGCGCTGCCGGCGGAGGTGATCGCGGAAGGGCTCGAGGCGGTGGTCGCCCCGGGCCGGCTGGAGGTGGTGCGCCGCTCGCCGACGGTGGTCGTCGACACCTGCCACAACCCGCACGGCGCCCGCGCCACGATCGAGGCGATGACCGAGGCCTTCGACTTCACCCCGCTGATCGCCGTGGTCGCCATGATGGCCGACAAGGACGTCCGCGGCGTGCTGGAGGTGCTGTCCGAAGCGGCGACGACCGTGGTGGCCACGGGCATGGCCGGCGTCCCTCGTGCGATGGCGCCCGAGGCTCTCGCCGAGCTCGCCGGGGAGGTTTTCGGCGCGGACCGGGTGGTCACCCGGTCCCGGATGGTCGACGCCATCGATGAGGCGGTCCGGCTCGCGGACGAGGCCGGCCCGGGGGCCGGCGTCCTGATCGCGGGCTCGGTGTACGCCGCCGGCGAGGCCCGCTCGCTGTTGGTGCACGCGAAGGCGGACGACCGGTGAGGCTCGCTCCGAAGAACCCGATGGGCAAGGTGATGCTGTCGATCCTCGCCTTCGAGGCCGTCGTCTTCGGGCTGGCGATCGCCGGCATGATCCAGGTCGACAACGTGCCGGTGCCGGTGGCGGTCGCAGCGGCGAGCGTGGGAATGGCCCTGGCGATCGCCGCTTGCGCGCTGCTGCGCTTCCCGGTCGGCTACCTGCTCGGCTGGGTGACCCAGGGGGTGGCCGTGGGCCTCGGCGTGCTGACGCCCTGGATGTACTGGCTGGGCGGCATGTTCGCGCTGCTGTGGGTGGTGAGCTTCGTGCTGGGACGGCGGATCGAGCAGACCGCCGCCGACGCCGGCCAGGCGCCACCGCCCGCCGCCTGAGGCCCTCCACTCCTGGACGGGCGCCCGGGTGCGCCACGTGACCGCACCCCGCTACCGATAAGGTCGCTGCCATGACGCAACGAACGCTGGTGCTGATCAAGCCGGACGCCGTCAGCCGTGGGCTGGTCGGCGCCATCCTGGGCCGCTACGAGGCCAAGGGACTCACCTTGGTGAGCCTTGAACTGCGCCAGATCGACGCCGCGATGGCCGACCGGCACTACTCCGAGCACGTCGACAAGCCCTGGTACCCGCCGGTGCGGGAGTACATCACCTCCGGCCCGCTGGCAGCGCTGGTGCTCGAGGGTCCGTCGGCGATCGAGGTGGTCAGGCTGATGAACGGCGTCACCAACGGTGCGGAAGCGGCGCCGGGCACCATCCGCGGTGACTATGCCCTGTCCAACCGGTACAACCTTGTCCATGCCTCCGACTCGCCCCAGTCCGCCGCCAGCGAGATCGGGCTGTGGTTCCCCGGGCTCGACTGAGCCGCCGAGATGACCTACCCGCCAGTGCAGCCTGCCCCGTGGGGCCCGCCCGCTCCGCCGGCGCCCCCGGCGGCCCCACCCGTGTTGCCGGTACGGCCACGGGAGTACCACGAGTTTTACCGGACGCCGCGGCTGCGGTGGTGGCACCCGCTGGTCGCGCTGCTCATGTTCGGCGGGATCTGGATCCTCGCCGTGACCGCCGTCAGCGTCGCCGCGCTGGTGTACGACCTGTCCGTCGGCAACCTGGTGTGGGAGGAACTGGCAGCCGGGCGACTCGAGATCACCCCGATGCTGTTCCTGGCCAACAACATCGGCCTCGCCCTGGCGATCCCCGCCGCCTGGGCCACCCACCGCGCCGTCTTCGGGCAGCGGATCGGCTGGCTCTCCTCCATCGTGGGACGGTTCCGCTGGGGCCTGCTCGGCAGGTTCGCCCTGATCGCCCTCGCCTTCTACGTGGTGCTGTTCGTCGTCGAACTGGCGGTCTCCGGGCCCCCCGAGGGCCTCGCCGTCCGACCTGAGACCTGGTTCTTGTTGGTGTCGATCCTGCTCACTACGCCGCTGCAGAGCGCGGGGGAGGAGATCGCGATGCGCGGGATCATGGCGCGCGCCATCGGCTCCTGGTTCCCTGCCAGCCGGGTCGGACTGGTGGTCTCGACCGTCGCCACCTCGCTGGTCTTCATGGCACTGCACGGCGCCGGCGACCCGTGGCTGAACGGTCACTACCTGTGGTTCGCGGCGGTCGCCTCGGTGCTGGTGTGGAAGACCGGCGGGCTGGAGGCCCCGATCGCCCTCCACATCGTGAACAACCTGATCGGCCTCAGCATGGTGCCCTTCCTCGGCCTCGACGGGCTGTTCGACCGCGAGGCAGGGGTGGGCAGCCCGCTCGTCCTCGTGCAGTCGGCGCTGCTGACCGCGGCGGCGGCGGCCATGTTGTGGCAGGCTAGGCGATTGGCCCTGCCGACCAGTACGGCTCCGGCCGCCCTCCCGGGTACCGTGGAGGGATGAGGAGCTACCGGCTCCGCGCCCAGGTGGGATGAGGGATGAACGAGATGCAGTCTGACCTGGTGACCAGGGTGGACACCGCCGCAGGCCTGAAGTGGCTGCGGGCGCGGATCCGTCCCCGTGCGGGAAGGACCCTCGTCGGGATCGACGGTGTGGACGGCGCAGGCAAGACCACGTTCGCCAACGAGCTGGCGACGCTGCTCGGCGAGTGCGGCAACGAGGTGATCAGGATCTCCCTCGACGACTACCTCAACCCGCAGTCGGTCCGGTACGCCCAGGGCAGGACCTCGCCGCGCGGGTTCTACGAGGACAGCTACGACTACGAGCGGTTCCACGACGAGGTCCTCGAGCCGCTGGCCAACGACGGCTCCGGCAGGTACCGGACGGCGGCCTACGACCTGGCCCACGAGGCCCCCGTGAAGTCGCCCTGGCTGGTGGCTCCCGACAACGTCGTGGTGATCATCGACGGGATGTTCCTGCACCGCAAGGATTTCGCCGAGAGCCGGACGAAGAAGGTCTGGGATCTGTCGGTCTGGCTGGACGTGCCGTTCGCCGAGACCTACCGCAGGCTGCACGAGCGGGGGAGCCTCAACTCCGACCCGCTCGACCCGAGCAACACCCGGTACTACGAGGGTCAGCTGCTCTACATCAAGGAGTGCCAGCCCGCGGAGAAGGCAGACCTCGTGGTCGACAACTCCGGCCCGCACGCCTCGATCGACGAGCTGTAGCAGGCGCGGCGCCGGGTATCGCTGCTTGCCGACTCGCATTAGGCTGGCCCGACCATGAGTGTTGACACCGCCCCCGCTTCGCTGTTCCCGCGGCTCGAGCCGTTGCTTGCCCAGGTCAGCAAGCCCGTCCAGTACATCGGCGGCGAGGTGAACTCGCAGCCGAAGGAGTTCGCCGCCGCCGAGGTCCGCTGGGCCCTGATGTACCCCGACGCCTACGAGGTCGGCCAGCCGAACCAGGGCCTCGCGATCCTTTACGAGCTGCTCAACGAGCGCGACTGGGTGTGCGCGGAACGCACCTACACGATCTGGCCCGACCTGGCCGGGCTGATGCGTGCCGCCGGCATTCCGCAGTTCACCCTGGAGAACCACCTGCCGGTGGCCGCCTTCGACCTGCTCGGGGTCAGCTTCTCGACGGAGTTGGGCTACACCAACCTGCTGGAGAGCCTCGACCTGGCCGGGATTCCGCTGCACACCGCCGAGCGCGGCCCCGATTCGCCGCTGGTGATCGCCGGCGGCCACGCGGCGTTCAACCCCGAGCCGATCGCGCGTTTCATCGACGCCGCCGTCCTCGGCGACGGCGAGCAGGCGGCCATCACGATCTCCGAACTCGTCCGGCAGTGGAAGGCCGAGGGAAGGCCCGGCGGGCGCGACGAGATCCTGCTGCGGCTGGCCCGCAGCGGCGTCGCCTACGTCCCCGGCTGCTATGACGTCAGCTACGGCCCCGACGGCGCGATCGCCGCCGTCGTTCCCAACCGTGAGGGGGTTCCCGTCCGTCCGGCCAAGCACACCCTGATGGAGCTGGATGAGTGGCCCTACCCGGCCCGGCCGATAGTGCCGCTGGCCGAGACCGTCCACGAGCGGTACTCGGTGGAGATCTTCCGCGGCTGCACCCGGGGCTGCAGGTTCTGCCAGGCCGGCATGATCACGCGGCCGGTGAGGGAACGCAACATCGAGACGATCGGGAAGATGGTGGAGGGCGGCCTGGCTGCCACGGGGCTCGAGGAAGTCGGGCTGCTCAGCCTCTCCTCGGCCGACCACTCTGAAATCGGCGAGGTCACCCACCAGCTCGCCGACCGGTACGCCGACGACCAGGTGTCGTTGTCGCTGCCGAGCACCCGGGTCGACGCGTTCAACATCGACCTGGCCAACGAGCTGTCCCGCAACGGCCGCCGTTCCGGCCTCACCTTCGCCCCGGAGGGAGGCACCGAGCGGCTGCGCAAGGTGATCAACAAGATGGTCACCGAGGACGACCTGATCAACACCGTGGCGGCCGCGTTCAGTCAGGGCTGGCGCCAGGTCAAGCTCTACTTCATGTGCGGCCTGCCCACCGAGACCGACGAGGACGTGCTGGCGATCGCCGACATGGCCGCCCGGGTGATCGAGACCGGACGCCGGGCCGCCGGGACCCGTGACATCCGGTGCACGATCTCGATCGGCGGGTTCGTGCCGAAGCCGCACACCCCCTTCCAGTGGGCGGCCCAGGCCGACCCGGAGACCATCGACCGGCGACTGCACGCGTTGCGCGACAGGATCCGGGCCGACAAGCGCTACGGCCGGGCGATCGGGATGCGCTACCACGACGGCAAGCCCGGCCTGATCGAAGGGTTGCTCAGCCGGGGCGACCGGCGGGTCGGTGACGTGATCGAGGCGGTCTGGCGTGACGGCGGCCACTTCGACGGCTGGAGCGAGCACTTCTCCTTCGAGCGCTGGGTCGAGTGCGCGGAGCGGGCGCTTGCCCGCCACGGCGTCGACGTCGCCTGGTACACCACCAGGGAGCGCGGCCAGGCGGAGATCCTGCCGTGGGACCACCTCGACTCCGGGCTCGACAGGGACTGGCTGTGGCAGGACTGGCAGGACGCCGTCGCCGGCGCCGAGGTCGAGGACTGCCGCTGGTCCGGGTGCTACGACTGCGGGGTCTGCCCGACCATGGGCACCGACATCCAGATCGGACCCACCGGGCGCACCCTGCTGCCGCTGACCGTCGCCCGGCGCCCCGCCTGACTCCCGTGCCGACCGTCCGGCCGGCGCGGTACCGTTCGGCCGTGGACGAGAGCCGTGTCACCGGCTGGCGGCGGTGGGCCCCGGGGCTCGCCGCGCTGACCGGCTACGACCGGAAGTGGCTGCGCGGCGACCTGGTCGCCGGCGTCACGGTCACTGCGTACCTCGTGCCGCAGGTGATGGCGTACGCCGAGATCGCGGGCCTTCCGGCTGTCACCGGGCTGTGGGCGATCCTGGCGCCGCTGCTGGTGTACGCCGTCCTCGGCGGCTCGCGGCAACTGTCGATCGGACCGGAGTCGACCACCGCGCTGATGACGGCGGCAGGGGTCGGCGCACTGGTCGCGACCGCGGGCGCGGAGCGCTACGCGGAGGTGGCCGCGCTGCTGGCGATCGCCGTCGGCCTGGTCTGCCTGGCCGCCTGGCTGGCCCGGCTCGGCTTCCTCGCCAACCTGTTCTCCCACCCCGTCCTGATCGGCTACATGGCCGGCATCGCCGTGCTGATGATCGTCAGCCAACTCGGCAAGCTGACCGGCCTGAGGATCAGCGGCGACACCTTGTGGGACGAGGTCGCCTCGCTGGCGGGCCAGGTGTCGGCGATCCACGTCCCCACGCTGGTGCTGGCCACGATCTGCGTGGCGGCCATGTTCGCCTTCCGCCGGCTGCGCCCCACCTGGCCCGGACCCCTGATCGTGATCGTGCTCGCCGCGCTGGCGGTCTGGCTCGGCTTCCCGGGCAGCGAGCGGGTGGGCACCGTCGGTGCGATCCCGACCGGACTTCCCGGGTTCGCCGTGCCGCAGCTCGGCGACCTGTCGGTGCTCGCCCTGCTGCCGGCGGCGGTGGGCATCGCCGTCGTGGGCTATACCGACAACGTCCTGACCGGGAGGGCGTTCGCGTTGAAGCGGGGGGAGCGGATCGGGCCCACCCAGGAGCTGCTCGCGCTCGGGGTGGCCAACGTCGCCACGGGCCTGTTCCACGGCTTCCCCGTCTCCTCCAGCGGATCCCGGACGGCGGTGGCCGACTCGGTGGGTGGCCGCACCCAACTGCACTCCCTGGTGTCGATGGCGCTCGTGGTGGCGACCCTGTTCCTGCTCGGGCCGTTGCTGGAGGCCTTCCCGACCCCCGCGCTTGGTGCGGTGATCGTGTACGCAGCCGTCCGCCTGGTCGACCTGGCCGAGCTGCGGCGGATCGCCCGCTTCCGCACCAGCGAACTGGTGCTGGCGCTGGTGACGACGGCGGCGGTGCTGGCGACCGGGGTGCTGGCCGGCATCGGGATCGCGATCGGGTTGTCACTGCTCGACCTGATCCGCCGGATCTCCCGGCCGCACGACGGCGTCCTCGGGTACGTGCCGGGGCTGGCGGGGATGCACGACGTCGACGATCACGCAGGCGCCCAGCTGCTGCAGGGCCTGGTCGTCTACCGGTACGACTCCCCGCTGTTCTTCGCCAACGCCGAGAACTTCCGCAGCAGGGCGCTCGCCGCCGTCGCCGAGGTTCCACAACCTGTGCACTGGTTCGTGCTCAACGCGGAGGCGAACATCGAGGTCGACCTGACGGCGGTCGACGCCCTCGACGAGCTGCGGGAAGCACTCGCCGAACGGGGCATCACCCTGGTCCTGGCCAGGGTGAAGCACGAGATCCGGCAGCAGTTGGCCGACGCAGGGTTCATCGCCCGGGTCGGTGAGGACCTCGTCTTCCCGACCCTGCCCACCGCGGTCGCCGGGTACGTGGAGTGGTACCGGGCCAGCCACGGCACCGAGCCCCCGGTGCTGCCCCAGGCGGATCCCGGGATGGTGCAGGAGGGCTGAGCGCGCGCGGCTATCCTGCCGGACGTGACCCGAGCCCAGCCGGCGCAGCAGGCGCCCCCCAAGCAGCGCCTCCGCGTGCGCTATGCCAAGCGGGGCAGGGCGAGGTTCGCCTCGCACCGCGATATCGGGCGTGCGCTGGAGCGGGCGCTGCGCCGGGCCGGCATCCCGATGGCGTTCTCGTCCGGATTCTCGCCCCACCCGCGGATCTCGTACGCCGGTGCCAGCCCTACCGGGGCGGCCAGCGAGTCGGAGTACCTCGAGCTCGGCCTCGCCGAGGAGGTGCCGCCGGATCGGGTGCGCGAGTTGCTCAACGAGGCGCTGCCCGAGGGGCTGCAGGTGGTCGCCGTCGCCGAGTCGGACGGACGGCCGCTCGCCGACCTGCTCACCACGTCCTGCTGGCGACTCGACGTGCCGGGGGTGACCGCGGCGGTCGCCGAACAGGCGGTGGCCGTCCTGCTGGCCCAGCCGCACCACACCGTGGAGCGGATGACCAAGACAGGGCTGCGGTCCTTCGACGTCAGGGCAGCCATCCTGCGGCTGCGGGTGGAAGGGGAGGGCCTGCTCGAACTGGTGTCGGTGATCGGCACCCCGCTGGTACGTCCCGACGACGTGGTCACGGCGCTCGGCGCTGTCAGCGCAAGGTTCAAGCCGAGTGGTCCGCCGGTGTTCACCAGGTTGGCGCAGGGCAGCTTCGACGGCACCCGGGTGGTCGATCCGGTGGCCGCTGCGCCGGCCTGAAAGATCACGCTCAGATAACGGACACAGGGTCGCGGATCAGTGCTTTCCTGGCCTGCTGTGGAATAATGCCTCCAGGCAGGAACTTCGCCCCAAGGAGTTCCTCCCGCGAGTGCAGCGGCCGAGGTGACAGCTCGATCGCCCGCATTGCCCCACCGCGACGTGTCGACGACCGCGGGGGTGAGGCGGAGGCGCACCCGCCCTCAACAGGCTTTACTGCTACGGCAGTTGACGTTGCGGCACCCACGGGTGGCCGCTGAAGGAGCGCACCATGCTCGGTGACGACACCACCCCGGAACAGACCACCTCAGAGCCCACCACCCCGGCGCCGCGCCGGCGGCGTGCCGCCAGTCGACCCGCAGGGCCGCCGAGCGCCACCGCCGCGCCGACCCCGCCGCTGGCCGAGGCCGCGGCCGTCCAGGAGCCGCCCGCACCTGAGCCCGCTGCAGCGCCACCGCCGCCGAGCGAAGCCGCCGCCGAGACGACAGCTGAGGCCACGCCTGCGGCCGTTGCCGAGACCGACGCAGCTACCCCCGAGGCGCCCGCCGCCCGCCCTGCCCGCGCCCGCTCCCGCCGTTCCGCCGCGGCGGCACCCGCCGACGCCGAGGCGCCCGCCGCCCCCAGGCGGAGCCGGCGCCGCGCCGCCGCCGCAGAGCCGTCCGACGAGAGCGCTGCCGAAGACGTCGTGGCGAGTCTCGCCGAACTCGAACAGCGCGCCCCCCGCCGCCGTGGCCGGGTCCGCGCCGAGACCTTCGGGTTGCCGGCCGACGCCGACCCCGACGCCGTGCTCACCAGCCTCGCCGCCGCCATCGGTGGCGGCACCGCCGACGCCGCAGCCGAAGAGGAGCTGGACGAGGAGATCGCCGACCTCGAACAGGCGCTGGCCCCGGTCGGCGACGAGGAGGCAGCCGAGTCGGCTGAGTCGTCCGAGTCTGCCGATTCGGCCGACGAGGGTGAGGAAACCGAGGACGACGCCGACGAGTCTGACGCCGAAGAGGCCGACGTCGAGGGCGATGAGGGGACGGCCGCCACCCGGCGGCGTCGCCGTCGTCGCGGTGGGCGCCGTCGCCGGCGCTCGCCGGGCGGCGATGACACCGCCGAGGCCGACGGCACCGAACCCGACGCAGGCGAGGAGGAGGACGAGGCCGCTGAGGCCGAGGCCCCCGAGGCCGCAGAGGGCAGCACCGCAGAAACCGCGGGCCGCCGCCGCCGGCGCCGCCGCCGTCGCGGCGAGGACGTCGGCGACGCCGAGGACGATCCCGGCACCGAGGTCGTGGTCCGCGTCCGTGAGCCGCGGCGCACTCGCTCCGCCTCCGACGAGGTCACCGGCATCGAGGGTTCCACCCGGATGGAGGCCAAGAAGCAGCGCCGCAGGGAGGGCCGCGCCGCCGGTCGGCGCCGCAGCCCGGTGCTGTCCGAGGCCGAGTTCCTCGCCCGTCGGGAGTCGGTCGACCGGGTGATGCTGATCCGCCAGGCCGAGGACTACAGCCAGATCGCCGTCCTTGAGGACGGGATCCTCGTCGAGCACTACGTCGACAGGGCGTCGGCCACCTCGATGATCGGCAACATCTACCTGGGCCGCGTGCAGAACGTGCTGCCGAGCATGGAGGCGGCCTTCATCGACATCGGCCGCGGCCGCAACGCCGTGCTCTACGCCGGCGAGGTCGACTGGGCCTCCTTCGGCGTCACCGGTCAGGACAAGAAGGTCGAGAAGGTCTTCAAGTCCGGCCAGACCGTGCTCGTCCAGGTCACCAAGGACCCGGTCGGGGCCAAGGGCGCCCGGCTCACCTCGCACGTCTCCATCCCGGGCCGCTACCTGGTGTACTCCCCGGGCGGCCAGCTTTCCGGCATCTCCCGCAAGCTGCCCGAGAACGAGCGCAAGCGGCTCAAGACCATCCTCGACGACCTGATCGGCCCCGACGCCTCGGTGATCATCAGGACCGCGGCGGAGGGGGCCAGCGAGGAGGAACTGGTCCGCGACGTGAACCGCCTCAAGGCGCAGTGGGAGGTCATCGAGAAGAAGACCGGCGGGTCTGCCCCGTCGCTGCTGTACGCCGAGCCCGACCTCACGGTGCGGATCGTCCGCGACCTGTTCACCGAGGACTTCGGCTCCCTGGTGGTGGACGGCAATGGCGGTCCAGACGACGCGTGGGAGACCGTCCAGGCCTACGTCGGCCACGTCGCTCCGCACCTGGCCGATCGCCTGAAGCGCTGGGACCGCGCCGGCGCCGGCGACCTCTTCACCGTGCACCGGGTGCACGAGCAGGTGGCCAAGGCGCTGGAGCGCAAGGTCTTCCTGCCCTCGGGTGGCTCGCTGATCATCGACCGCACCGAGGCGATGACGGTCATCGACGTCAACACCGGACGGTTCACCGGCACCACCGGCAATCTCGAGGCCACCGTCACCTCCAACAACCTGGAGGCGGCCGAGGAGATCGTGCGCCAACTGCGGCTGCGCGACATCGGCGGCATCATCGTGATCGACTTCATCGACATGGTGCTGCCCAGCAACCGGGAACTGCTGCTGCGCCGGCTGGTGGAGTGCCTGGGCCGCGACCGCACCCGCCACCAGGTGGCGGAGGTGACCTCGCTCGGCCTCGTCCAGATGACCCGCAAGAAGATCGGCACCGGCCTGGCCGAGGCGTTCACCGTCGCCTGCGAGACCTGCAAGGGCCGCGGCTACCACACCCACGACGTGCCGGTGGCCACCCAGGCGCCTGCCGACGGCGGGGACAGGGAGACCGGACGGCGTGGCCGTGGCGGCCAGGGCTCGCCCCAGCGTTCCAGTCGGGGCCGCAGGGGTGTCGCGCCCGAGCTCGCCGCCGTGGTGGCGGCGACCCTGGCGCACCCGGTCGCCCCCGAGTTGGCCGGACAGGCTGACGAGGAGCCCTCCGCAGCACAGGACCTTGCCGTCGCGCCCGAGGGTGCCGACCTCTCCTCACCTGCCCCTGAGGTGGCGGCTGAGCCGGCGCCGTCGCCCGAAGCGGACGCGGCTGCCGAGCCGGTGGTCGAGGCCGTCCCCGAGCCGGTGGTTGAGCCGGCACCCGAGGTCGTCGCTGTCGAGGCTCCGGCCGCAGAAGCGGACGTGGTGGTGCCGGACGTCCCTGTGGTGGTAGCGGACGGCGATCTGGAGCCGACCCCCGAGGTGACCGAGCCAGCTGACGCCTGAGCGCGTCAGCGGTGCTCGGGCACCCGCTCGACGTCCTCCAGCCACAAGGCAGCGGAAGTGTCGGACGGCATCCGCCAGTCGCCGCGCGGTGACAGTGAACCGCCGCGGACTACCTTGGGGCCGTTCGGCAGCGCCGACCGCTTGAACTGCGCGAAGCCGAAGAACCGCTGGCAGAACACGCCCAGCCACTTCCTGATGGTCGCCAGGTCGTAGCCCACCCGCTTCTCCTCGGGGAAGCCGTCCGGCCAGTTCCCGGCCGCCGGGTCCTGCCAGGTGTGCAGCGCGAGGAAGGCGATCTTGGACGGCTTCATACCGTGCCGCAGGACGTGGAACAGCGTGAAGTCCTGCAGGCTGTACGGGCCGATCGCCGCCTCGGTGGATTGCGGCGTCTCGCCCTCTCCGGCCGGGATCAGTTCCGGGGTGATCTCGGTGTCGAGGATCGCCTGCAGCGTCACTCCCACCGCCTCGTCGAACTGGCCCGAGGCGATCACCCACCGGATCAGGTGCTGCATCAACGTCTTGGGCACCCCGCCGTTGACGTTGTAGTGCGACATCTGGTCGCCCACGCCGTAGGTGCACCAGCCGAGGGCCAGCTCCGACAGGTCGCCGGTGCCCAGCACGATGCCGTTGCGCTGGTTGGCGAGCCGGAAGAGGTAATCGGTGCGCAGCCCGGCCTGGACGTTCTCGAAGGTCACGTCGTAGACCGGCTCCCCGTCGGCGAACGGGTGGTCGAGGTCGAAGAGCAGTTGCCGGGCCGCCGGCTTGATGTCGAGTTCGGCGAAGGTCACCCCGAGCGCGTTCGCCAGGGCCGTAGCGTTGCCCTTGGTGTGGTCGCTGGTCGCGAAGCCCGGCATGGTGAACGCCAGGATGTCGGTGCGGGGACGCCCCATCCGATCCATCGCCCGCGCGGCCACGATCAGAGCGTGGGTCGAGTCGAGGCCGCCGGAGACGCCGATCACTATCTTCGGCTGGCCGATCGCCCGCAGCCGCTGCTCGAGGGCACTGACCTGGATGTTGTACGCCTCGTAGCAGTCCTGCCACAGCCGGGCCGGGTCGGCAGGGACGAACGGGAAGCGCGGCAGCGGCCGGCGCAGGCCGAAGTCACCCTTGGGCACTCCGAGCTCGAACTCCACCCAGCGGTAGGCGTCGGTCCGCTCGACGTGTGCCCTGCGGTTGGCGTCGAAGGTGCCCTGCCGCAGCCTGTCCATCGCTATCGTCCCGAGGTCGAGGTCGGCGATCGAGGCCCGCGGCCCCTGCGGGAAGCGCTCCGACTCGGCGAGCAGCGCGCCGGACTCGAAGATCAGCGTCTGGCCGTCCCAGGCCAGGTCGGTGGACGACTCGCCCTCCCCGGCGGCCGCGTAGACGTACCCGACCAGGCAGCGACCGGACGCCGAGGCGCACAGCAGCTTGCGCTCGTCCGCCTTGGCCACGGTGATCGGCGACCCGGAGAGGTTGGCGACCACGGTGGCGCCGGCCAGCGCCGCCTCGGCGGACGGCGGGACCGGCACCCACATGTCCTCGCAGATCTCGACGTTGAGGACGAAGTCGGGCAGGTCGAGCGCGGCGAACAGCAGGTCGGCACCGAAGGGCGCCCGGCGGCCGGCGACCACGAGGTCGCCGGTGACGTCATCGCCGGCGGCGAACTGACGGGACTCGTAGAACTCGCGGTAGGTCGGCAGGTACGACTTCGGCACGATGCCGAGGATCTCGCCACGGTGCAGCACGACGGCGCAGTTGTAGATCCGGTGCAGGCCGCGCAGCGGCGCGCCCACGACGATCACGGTGTCGAGGTCGGACGAGTTGTCCGCGAGCCAGCCGATCGCCTCCTCGGCGGCGTCGAGCACCATGTCCTGCATCACCAGGTCCTCGATCGAGTAGCCGGTCAGGCACAGCTCGGGGAAGACGGCCAGCACCGCGCCGGTCGCCGCCACCTCGCGTGCCTGGGCGAGCACGGCCTCGGCGTTGCGGCGCGGTTGCACCATGGTGATCGGCAGCGTGCAGGCGGCCACCCGCACGAACCCGTGCTGGTACAGGTTGAAGAAGTCCATCCAGTCCTCCGTCGCTCGGCTCCAGCATGGCATGACGCGGGGAGCGGGGGACACGCCGTGGGGACTCGTCCCCACCCGGTTGCTGTGCCATCGTTGCCAGATGGCCGCGGGAGCGTAACACCGCCGAAAACGGTCATCGCGAAGATGGGGAAGGTGGAGCACGACGTAGAGGTAACCGAGGGCGAGAACGGTCGGCTGCACGTGTCGCCGGCCGACCGGCCGGTCGCGCTCCTGCTGCTCGGCCACGGTGCCAGAGGGGGCATCGAGTCGGTGGAGCTGGCCGCCCTGGCCGAGCGGCTACCCGCCCGCGGCATCACTGTCGCCCGCTTCGAGCAACCCTGGAAGGTGGCGGGGCGACCGCTCGCCGGCCCTGCCGCCGCGCTCGACCGGGCCTGGCGGACGGCGCTGTCCCAGACCAGGGCGCTGGCCCCCGGGCTGCCGCTGTTCACCGGCGGACGCAGCGCCGGCGCGAGGGTGGCCTGCCGGAGCTTCGGCCCCGACCAGCGCGGCCTCGTCCTCTCGGCCTTCCCGTTGCACCCGCCGGGGCGGCCGGACAAGTCGCGGATCGACGAACTCGCCGGGGTGGCGAGCTCGGCCTTGGTGTTGCAGACCGAGCGCGACCCGTTCGGCGGCGCGCAGGAGGTGCTGGCAGCACTCGCGGGGGAGGGGACCGCGCCGGCGCGCCTGGTGACGCTGGAGGGTGCCAGCCATGGCCCCGACACCCGCAGCGCCGCCGGGCTGGCCCGGTTGCCGCAGACTCTCGACCTGATCGTCAACGAGGTGGCGGAGTTCATCGCCGCTCGTCTGCCCGGGGTCGGGCGTCCGGGTCCGGTTTGACCCTGTCCCGGCCCGGAACGTATTCTTGATCCTCGGTGCTCGCTGTGTCGGTTATCCCCGCCGCGAGCGCGCCCTCCGGTGTTCGATGACTGACGAAGACGCGCACCGGCGACAAGCGTAAGAGTTCGTAGAGAGTGGGTCAGGCGTGTACGCGATCGTGCGCAGTGGCGGCCGCCAGCACAAGGTGGCAGTCGGCGACGTCCTGGAGATCGACCGGGTCGACGCCGAGGT
>JAEYUH010000086.1 GCA_023432725.1 Actinomycetes bacterium
AGTCTCGAGGCCGCTCAGGCGGGTCGCAGTCCGGCGGCTACCGATCGGGCGAGCGCTCGGGCGGTTATGAGTCCGGGGGCCGCTCAGGCGGGTCGCAGTCCGGCGGCTACCGATCGGGCGAGCGCTCGGGCGGTTCGCAGTCCGGCGGCTACCGATCGGGCGAGCGCTCGGGCGGCTATCAGTCCGGAGGCCGCTCCGCCGGGTCACAGTCCCGCGGCCGCTCAGGCGGCTCACAGTCCGGCGGCTACCAGCCCCGCTCGACAGCGGGTCCGGTCAGGGGACGTTCCACCGGCTCGGGCAAGGACTCCTGGACCCGCGATGCGTCCCGGCCCGATGACAAGGGACGTCAGTCCCGCGGCCCGCGCCAGGGCGAGGGCGTCCGCCGCGACTTCGAGGGGCAACGCGTCCCGCGGCGTGGGGAGCGTCCCGCCGAGGAACGCGAGCCGCTGCACCCCGGGCTGGCTCCCAAGCCCAACGAACCGGCCACCCCGACCGGGCTCGACCTCAAGGGCCTGCCGCGCTCGGTCCGTGCCGAACTGCGGAGTCTGTCCGCCGAGCACGCAGAGGTGGTGGGCGCGCACCTGCTGATGGCGGGACAGCTGATCGACAGCGATCCTGAGTTGGCCTATGCCCACGCCGAGGCGGCCCGACGCCGAGCCGCCCGGCTGCCGATCACCAGGGAGGCGACGGGGGAGACCGCCTACGCCGCCGGCCATTACGACATCGCGCTGAACGAGTTCCGCGCGCTGCGCCGGATGAGCGGCAGCACCGAGTACCTCCCCGCGATGGCCGACTGCGAGCGCGCGCTGGGACGTCCGCAAGCTGCGCTGCGCCTGGTGAAGGAAGGGCTGGCGGCCAATCCTGACGCCGGCCAGCTGGTCGAGTTGAGGCTGGTGGAGGCGGGCGTCCGGGTCGACTCCGGCCAGACCGCCGAGGCCCTGCGGCTGCTCCGCACCGAGATCGAGCGGATCGGCGCGCGTGGCTCGAAGCTGGCCCGGGCCCGGCTGCGGTTCGGCTACGCCGACCTGCTGGAGGCCACCGGCGACCTCGAGCTGGCCGAGCGCTGGTTCGCGTCCGCGGCCGCCCTCGACGTCGATCAGGCCACCGAGGCCGCCGAGCGGGCGGCCCGGCTGGAAGGCGTGGTCATCTTCTTCGACGAGGACGAGGACGAGGGCCAAGACGAAGACGAGGACGAGACGGCACAGGCGGAGGAAGCGCCCGAGAACCCGGCGGACCTGCCGCCGGCCAGCGAGGGCGCGCCGGACGGCCTGCCGGAGGACATCGATGACTGAGCGGCTGGTGGACGGCTACGACGCCGCCCTGTTCGACCTCGACGGGGTGATCTACCTCGGCCCCGCAGCGGTGCCCGGCGCCGCGGAGACGATGGACCAGGTGGCCGCGGCCGGCACGGCGGTGATGTATGTCACGAACAACGCCGCCAGGAGCGCCGACACGGTGGTCAAGCAACTGGTCTCGCTCGGACTCCGGGCAGGTCCCGACAACGTCCTAACCAGCGCCCAGGTGGCTGCGATCGGCCTGGCGGAGGTGCTGCCCCGGGGGGCGAAGGTCCTGGTCGCAGGCAGCGCCAGCCTCGCGGGCCTGATCGCCGAGGCCGGCATGGTGCCGGTCAACAGCGCCGACGACGAACCGGTTGCGGTGCTCCAGGGCTATGACCCGGTGCTCAGCTGGCCGCTGCTGGACGAGGTGTGCCTGGCGATCGCGCGAGGGGCGCTGTGGTTCGCCACCAATGACGACGCCTCCCGTCCCACCGACCGGGGGCTGGTGCCCGGCGCGGGGGCGATGATCGCCGCTGTGGCGACGGCCATCGGAGGCAGCCCCACCACCTTCGGCAAGCCGCACCGGCCGATGATGGCAGAGGCGGTGCGGCGCACCGGCGCCCGGCGTCCGTTGTTCGTCGGCGACCGGATCGACACAGACATCGTCGGCGCCAACAATGCCGGGATGGACTCGTTGATGGTGTTCAGCGGCGCCCACGGCAAGGCCGACCTCGTCACCGCGGCAGCGGGGCAGCGCCCCACCCACATCGGAGCCGATGTGACCGCGCTGCTCGAGCCGGCACGCGCGCACCAGGTCTCCAGCGAGGAAGCCACCTGCAACGGCCAGCGGGCGGCGCAGGAGGACAGCCGGATCGTGCTGGCGACCAGCCCGCGCGACGTCGTGTCCCAGTTCGACGCGCTGTGGGCCGTCGCAGGGCTGGCGTGGGCCGCACCCTTCCTCGACCCGACCCCCGCACTGGCAACCCTGGACCTGGTCACCTGAGCGGGCCCACGACCCTGCCGTCGGCGTTATATCCTGCACGGGCCAAGCAACGACAAGGAGTTTCGCCGATGGCATCACCCCGCACCGCGCCCCCGGCCGTCGACCTCGCGCTGGTCGCCGTCTTCGCGGCCCTGCTGGCTGCGCTCTCGCTCACCCCGCAGATCCCGGTCGGCGCGCTCGGAGTGCCGCTCACCCTGCAGACCCTCGGTGTGCTGCTCGCCGGGCTCGTCCTCGGCCCGTGGCGCGGCTTCCTCGCGGTGCTGCTGTACCTGGCGGTGGGGTTGGCGGGGCTGCCGGTCTTCGCCGGCGCCACGGGAGGCCTCGCGGTGTTCGCCAAGCCGTCTATCGGCTTCCTGCTCAGCTTTCCGCTGGCCGCCGCGGTGGCCGGTGCCGTGGCTGCGTTCTTCCTGCGCCGCGGCGCGCGCTGGCAGTACCTGTGGCTCACGCTGGCGGGACTGATCGCCTCGTTCGTCGTGATCTACCCGCTCGGGATCCTCGGCATGGTGGTCGTCGGACGGCTCGACCTGCTCACCGCCGTCGGCTACAACCTTGCGTTCATCCCCGGCGACATTGCGAAGGCCTTCGCCGCCGCCGCCATCGCCATCGCCGTGCACAAGGCGTTCCCCGCCCTGCTCGCGACGGCTCGGCCGGCTCTCGATGTGAGTTGATCGAACTCAAGGGCGTCCGGGTAGCGGTCGCGGTGCCGCGCGCCGGTGCCCCGGCCGCGACCCGCGTCCTGCTGGACGGGGTCGACCTCACCCTCCCGGAGCGCCGGATCGGCGTCATCGGGGCCAACGGATCGGGCAAGTCCACGCTGCTTCGGCTGCTCAACGGGCTGATGCTGCCCACCTCGGGGAGGGTGCTGGTCGACGGGCTGGACACCCGCACCGACGGGCGCGCGGTACGCCAGCGGGTGGGCTTCGTGTTCACCGACCCGCTGGCCCAGCTTGTGATGGCGACTCCGGCCGATGACATCGAACTCAGCCTGCGACGCACGATCAAGGATCGCTCCGCCCGCCGCCAGCGGGCCCGCGACCTGCTGGCGGGCCGTGGGCTCGGTGC
>JAEYUH010000097.1 GCA_023432725.1 Actinomycetes bacterium
GTCGGAGTGGCCGTGGTAGCAGCCGGCGAACTTCACCACCAGGTCGCGGCCGGTGGCGCCGCGGGCCAGCCGGACCGCCGTCATGCAGGCCTCGGTGCCGGTGGAGACCAGGCGCACCCGTTCGGCCAGCGGCACCCGGGCCGTGATGGCTTCGGCGAGCTCGGCCTCGGCGAGGGTGGGCGCTCCGAACGACAGGCCGCGCGCGGCCGCCGTCTGCACGGCGGAGACCACCCCGGGGTGGGCGTGGCCCAGCAGTGCCGGCCCCCATGAGCCGACCAGGTCGACGTACTGGCGGCCGGCGACGTCGTACAGGAACGGCCCCGCTGCGCGCTGGACGAAGACGGGAGTGCCGCCCACCGAGCCGAAGGCACGAACCGGCGAGGAGACCCCACCCGGCATCACCCGGCGGGCCCGGTCGAAGGCGTCGGCGTTGGTCATCGCAGCCAGTCGACGAGGTCGAGCGCGGCATAGGTGAGCACCACGTCGGCACCGGCGCGCACGATCGCAGTGACAGCCTCGGTGAACGCGGCCCGCCGGTCGATCCAGCCCCGCTCGGCGGCGGCGGCGATCATCGCGTACTCGCCGGAGACCTGATAGGCGGCGACCGGAACCTGCGCGGCGGCGGCGACGTCGGCCAGCACGTCGAGGTAGTGGCTCGCCGGCTTCACCATCAGGATGTCGGCACCCTCGGCCTGGTCGAGCGCGGCCTCCAGGCGGCCCTCCCTGCGGTTGGCCGGGTCCTGCTGGTAGCTGCGGCGGTCGCCGTCCAGGGAGGATCCGACAGCCTCGCGGAACGGGCCGTAGAACGCCGAGGCGTACTTGGCGGCGTAGCCGAGGATGCCCACCTCCTGGTGGCCGGCGGCGTCCAGCCCGGCCCGGATCGCGCCGACCTGGCCGTCCATCATCCCGGAGGGGGCGACGAAGTGGGCCCCGGCCGCCGCCTGGGAGACCGCCTGCCGCACGTAGAGGTCGACGGTGGCGTCGTTGTCCACCCGTCCGTCGGCGTCCAGCACGCCGCAGTGCCCGTGGTCGGTGAACTCGTCGAGGCAGGTGTCGGCCATCACCACGAGGGAGTCCCCGACCTCGGCGCGGGTGGCGGCGACCGCCCGGTTGAGGATGCCGTCGGCGGCGTAGCCCGCCGAGCCGGTCGCGTCCTTATCGGCGGGGGCGGGGACGCCGAACAGCATCAGCCCGCCGATCCCGGCGCCGGCGGCGCGGGCGGCCTCGGCCCTCACCGAGTCGAGGGTGTGCTGGACGACCCCCGGTAGCGAGCTGATCGGACGGGGCTCGCCGATCCCGTCCGCGACGAACACCGGCAGCACCAGTTGGGAAGCGTGGACGCGGGTCTCGGCCACCAGCCGCCGGATCGCGGGGGTTGCCCTGAGCCGGCGGGGACGGCGGGCGAGGTCGGCCATCGGTACTCCTTCGGTGGGTCTCAGGCGATCGGGGAGCGGGCCACCGCCGGCACGACCGGCGCCGGACGGCGGGGATTGGCGCAGCACCCGCCGAAGCAGTAGTCACCCTCCGCGGCGACCGGCGAGCCGGTCCGCAGCTCGGCGGCGATCCGGCCGGCGAGGTCCGTGACGAAGCCGGGAGCGGTGCCCACCGTCGGCGTGCGCACCAGCCGCAGGCCCAGGTCGGCGGCGGTCTGCCTCGCCTGGGTGTCGAGGTCCCAGATCACCTCCATGTGGTCGGAGATGAACCCGATCGGGACCAGCACCACGTCCCGCACCCCGGCCGTCGCCAGCTCGGCGAGGAAGTCGTTCACGTCAGGTTCCAGCCACGGCACCGACGGCGGTCCGCTGCGGGACTGGAACACCAGGCCCCAGCCCGGACGGGTGCCGGTGGCGGTCGCGATCCGCTCCGCCACCCGGTCGGCCACCCAGCGGTGCTGGCCGAGGTACCGGCCACCGCCCGGGCCGGCGGCGGCCGCCATGGTGTCGGGGATCGAGTGGGTGGTGAACACCAGGCGGCTGGTGGGCGCCGTGAGGTCCAGGTCGTCCGGCAGGGCGGCGAGCAGCAGGTCGGCGATCGTCCCGGCGAACCCCGGGAGGTCGAAGAACGGCGGCAGCTTCACCACGTCGAGGTCGAGCCCGGTCGCCTCCAGCGCCAGGCCGACATCCTCGCGGTACTGCCGGCAGCTGGAGTACCCGGAGTAGGCAGACGTCGCCACGGCCAGCAGCCGCCGCCGGCCCCGGGCTGCGAGGTCGGCGAGCACATCGGGGATGAACGGCGGGCTGTTGCGGTTCGCCAGCGCCACCTCGACGGTCACGCCGGCCTCGGCCAGCGCGGCGGCCAGCGCCTCCCGCAGCGCCCGGTTCTGGGCGTTGATCGGGCTCACCCCGCCGAGGGTGAAGTAGTGCTGGCCGACCTCGACCAGCCGCTCGGGCGGGATGCCGCGGCCGGCGGTCACCCGCTCGAGGAAGGGGACTACCTCCTCCATCGCCTCCGGCCCGCCGAAGCCGAGCAGCAGGACGGCGTCGTAGGCCAGCTCGCCGCCCGGGTTCACCGCAGCACCCGCGCCAGCTCGTCGGGGGCGATCCGGTGGCCGGTGAAGAACGGCACCTCGACCCGGACGTGCCGTCGCGCCCCGGTGGCGCGCAGGTGGCGCATCAGGTCGGTGAGGTCGACCAGGTCGTCGGCCTCGAGGGCCAGCAGCCATTCGTAGTCGCCCAGCGCGAACGCGGCCACGGTGTTGCTCAGCACCTGCGGGAAGTTGCGGCCCAGCCGGCCGTGCTCGCCCAGCAGGGCGCGGCGCTCGTCCTCGGGCAGCAGGTACCACTCGTACGAGCGGACGAAGGGGTAGACGGTCAGCCAGCGCAGCGGCTCGGCGCCGCGCAGGAAGGCGGGCGCGTGGTCGCGGCTGAACTCGGCCTGGCGGTGGACGCCGAACCCGGACCAGACGAGCTCGACGGCGCCGCCGAGCGCCTCGTGCTCGAAGCGGCGGATCGCCTCCTGCAGGTCGGACGCCGAGTCGCCGTGGAGCCACACCAGCAGGTCGGCGGTCGCCGGCATCCCCTTCACGTCGTAGAAGCCGCGGACGGTGACCCCGGCGCCGGCCAGGTCGGCGACCAGTTCGCCGGCGAGCGAGCCGGTGTCGACCGGGACGGGGGAGCGGCGGGCGAAGACCGCGTAGGCGGTGTAGCTGGTCTGGCTGTCCGGGGCGGCTGCGGCGGTCATGGTCCGACCCTAGCGGGGAGCTGGGCGAGCGCGAGACCGGCCTGGCGCCGTCCGTCGACGACGCAGTCCGGGACGCCGACGCCGCGCAGGCTGGCGCCGGCGATCCGCCAGGCCGGCAGGTGCGCCAACCCCGCCTCGGCCTGGGCGACCCGCGCCGGGTGGCCGACGGTGTACTTCGGCATCACCCCGGACCAGCGCGCCACCCGGGTGAGCACCGGGGGGCTGGTGGCACCGAGCACCGCGCCGACGTGGGCGGTAACCGCGGCGACGAGTTCGTCAGTCGGCGCGTCGGCGATCGCCCCGAGCCGCTGCGGCACGAACGCCCTCACCAGGACGTGCCCCTCGGGGGCCCGGCCGGCCCATTTGGCCGAGCTGACCGTGCCGCCGCTGATCGGTGCCGGGTCGGCCTCCAGCCAGCCGTGCGTGGTGACCGGCGCGGCGAAGGCCTCGGTGCGATAGCCGAGCGAGACCACGTTCGACGTGGCGAGCGGGATGGCGGCCAGCGCGCGGGCGGCCTGGGGTGCGGCGTCGTGCAGCAGCTGTGCGGTGGCGGCCGGCCCGACCGCCAGCACTACCGCGTCCGCGGTGTGGCTGGTGCCGTCGGAGAGGGTGGCGCGGGCTCCGGCGCCGTGCTGGCGCAGGCTGGTCACGGCGGTGCCGGTGCGCAGTTCGGCGCCGGCCGCGGTGAGCTGTTCGACGACGGCGTCCACCAGGCTGCCCATCCCGCGGCTCAGGCTGCGGAACGGCGAGCCGGGTCCCCGTCCGGCGGTCCGGGCCCGCCGGCCCTGGGCGAGCGCTGCCAGCATCAGGCTGCGGTGCGCCTCCTCGTCCGCGCGCAGCGACGGCAGGGTGGCGTCCAGGCTGAGCTCGTCCACCCCGGCGCCGTAGATGCCGCCCAGCATCGGGTCGGCGAACCGGCGAACGACTCCCTCACCCAGTCGGGCGCGCAGGAACTCGCCGATCGACACGTCCACCCCGGGGCGGAGCTGCCGGGGCAGCACGAGGTCGAGGCCGGCGCGCAGCTTGTGGGCCGGCGACAGGATGGCGGTGGTCGCGAACGGCCACAGCCGGTTCGGCAGCACCATCCCCATGCCGGCGGGCAGCGGACGCAACCGGCCGCCGACCCGCAGGAACACCGAGCGATCCCCGGTAGTGGCGACGATCTCGTGCCCGAGCCCCACTTCGCCGGCGAGCTGCGCGGCCGCCGGGCGGTAGCTGACGAACGAGTCGGGCCCGTGCTCGATGAGGAAGCCGTCGACGCTCTCGGTGCGGAGCTTGCCGCCGAAGCTGTCGGACGCCTCGACCAGCAGCACCTCGGCCGGCGGTCGTCCCTCGGCCCCGCGGACCGCCTCCCAGGCGGCCGCCAGGCCGGCGATGCCGCCGCCGACGACCAGCAACCTCACAGGGCGGCCCTGGGCTGGTAGGGGCACAGCGGGTCGGACTCCAGCGGGTCGCCGGTCCAGGCGTAGGCCCGCGCCCGCGATCCGCCGCACCACTGGCGGAACTCGCAGCGGCCGCAGCGGCCCTTGAAGCCGTCCGGCTCCCGCAGTGCCCGCATCGTGGGGTGGTGCCGGTAGAGGTCGACCAGCGAGCCGTCCTTCACGTTGCCGACGGTCAGCGGCAGGAACCCCGACGGCGTCACGTCGCCGAGGTTCGACACGAAGACGATGCCGTTGCCGTCGCGGATGCCGAAGGCCCGCGCCATCGGGTGGGCCTCCACCTCCTCCTTGCTCTTGCCCGCCCGCAGCAGCGCGGCCGCGCCCAGCCGGCGGTACTGCATCGCCTCGGTGGTCTTCACCCGGAAGGCGGCGTCGCGGCCCACCCGCTGGGCCCAGGCGAGGGTGCGTTCGGCTTCGCCAGGGCTGAGCTCGACGAGCTCACTGCCGCGGCCGATGGAGATCAGGAAGAACAGGCTCCACTGCTGCAGGGTGTGCCGGGACAGCAGGTCGAAGACCGCCGGCAGGTCCGCCGCGGTGGTCGCGGTGACGAGGGTGTTCACCTGCACCGGCAGTCCCGCCTCGGCCGCGGTGTCGAGGGCGGCGAGGGTGGCCTGGAAGGTACCGGGGACCATCCGGACGCCGTCGTGGCGAGCCGGCGTCGACCCGTCGAGGGAGAGCGAGATCGCCTGGATTCCGATCTGCCTCATCCAGAAGATGCGCTCCCGGGTGAGCAGCGGGGTGACCGCCGGTGCGAGCGAGACCCCGATCCCGCGGTCGCTGGCCGCCGCGACGAGTTCCGCCAGGTCCGGACGGCGCAGCGGGTCGCCGCCGGTCATCACCACGTGCGGCAGGGCCTCGCCCGGGCCGGCGAAACCGCAGATGTCGTCGAGCAGGGCAAGGGCCTCGGCGGTGCTGAGCTCCCCCGGGGCGGCGTCCGGAATGGCCGTCGCGCGACAGTGCCGGCACGCCAGCCCGCAGGCGTTCGTGAGCTCCCAGTAGACGATCATCGGTGCCCGGTCGTAGGCCCAGCCGACCGGCTTCACCGACCCGATGCCGTGAGGGTGGCGGGCGACGGGGTGGGTCATCACTTCTCCTCGATCGGCAGGGAGTGGACCAGTTCCACCAGCCTGGTGAGCGTGTCCGGGTCGGTGTCCGGCGGCACCCCGTGGCCGAGGTTGAAGACGTGCCCGGGCGCCGCAGCGCCGCGCCGGACGACGTCTTGGGCGGCCTGCGCCAGCACCGGCCAGTCGGCCTTCAACAGCGTGGGGTCGAGGTTGCCCTGCACTGGCACCGTGCCGCCGAGCAGCCGGGCGGCGGCGTCCAGCGGCAGGTCGGCGGCGACGCCGATCACGTCCGCGCCGGCGTCCAGCATGGCGGGGAGCAGGTGGGCGGTGGCGGTGCCGAAGTGCACCCGCGGCACCTTCAGGTCAGCGACCGCCGCGAGCACCGCTGCCGAGTGCGGCTGGACGGCGGCGGTGTACTCGGGCAACGAGAGCCGTCCGGCCCAGGAGTCGAAGAGCTGCACAGCCCGGGCGCCCGCGGCGACCTGGCAGCGCAGGAAGGCGGCTGACAACCCGGCCACCCAGGCCAGCAGCCGGTGCCAGGCGTCGGGGTCGGCGGCGAGCAGCGCCCGGGTGGCCGGCAGGTCCCGGTTGGGCCTTCCCTCCACCAGGTAGGACGCCACCGTGAACGGCGCCCCGGCGAAGCCGATCAGCGGCACCGGGCCGAGTTCGGCGACGCTGAGTGCGACGGCGTCGGCGATCGGCTGGAGGGCCGCCGGGTCGAGGTCGGGCAGCCGCTCGACGTCAGCGGCGCTGCGCACCGGGTCGGCGATCACCGGACCCACCCCGGCGACGATCTCCACCGCCACCCCGGCAAGCTTCAGCGGCACCACGATGTCGGAGAACAGGATGGCGGCGTCGACGTCGTGGCGGCGGACCGGCTGGCAGGTGATCTCCGCGGCCAGTTCCGGGGTCAGGCAGGCCTCCAGCATCGCGGTGCCTTCCCGGGCGGCACGGTACTCAGGCAGCGACCTGCCGGCCTGCCGCATGAACCACACCGGACGGCGGGACACCGCGGCGCCCTGGTAGGCCGCGAGCAGCGGCGGCAGGTCGACAGCGCTCACGCCTGCGCCCCGACGTCGATGCCGAACAGCGTCTGGAGCGCCTGGGAGTAGTCGGCGAGCTCGCCGGACCGGGCGAGTTCTGCGGCCCGCAGCGACGGGGTGTGCAGCAGAGAGTTCGACACCCGGCGCAGCGAACGCGCCACCGCGGCAGCGGTCTCCGGGTCGTAGCGCCGGTTGGCGCCCTCGATCTCGCCCTCGATGAACTGGCTGACATAGGAGCGGATCGCCGTCACAGCCGGCGCCGCTGCCCGTCCGGACTCAAGGTGCAGGTAGGTCTCCACGCCGCGGCTGACCAGGTCGCGGGCGGCCAGCACGGCGGTCGCCCGCTCCGCGGGGGCGTGGGCGCCGATCTCGTCGAGGTCGATCAGGTCGATCTTCAGCGATCCGGAAGCAGCAGGATCGACGTCCCCGGTGAGCGAGAGGTCGAGGACGGGCAGCAGCGCGGCTTCGGCTCCGCGGGCGGCGCCGAGCAGGCCGGCGGCGAGCAGCGGACCGGTCCGGCGCTCAGCGCCGCTGCAGGTGACCAGCAGGGCGGAGGCGGCGAGCGCGGCGGGCAGCGCGGACTCGGTGACCGGGTCCACCGGACGGCTCGCCGCGAACTGCTCGGCGCGTCCGGTGGGGGAGTAGACCGACAGCTCGGTGCAGCCCAGCCGGAGCAGCGCGGCCACCACGACCCGGGCGTAGCTGCCGGTGCCGACCACCAGCGCACGGCGGCCGGCGAGCGGGAAGTGCCGCTGCTCCACGAGGGAGAGCCCGACCTCGGCCAGCGATCGGCCGGCGGCGCCCAGGTCGGTCTGGGAACTCACCGCCTTGCCGGTGGTCAGCGCGGCGTTGAACAGCCGGTGGAGGGCAGGTCCGGCCTGGGCGCTGCTCCTGGCGATCGCCTCCTTGACCTGGCCGAGGATCTCGTCCTCGCCGACCACCATCGAGTCCAGCCCGCTGGCCACCTCCATCAGGTGCTGGACGGCTGCCTGGCCGGCGTACACCTCAAACTGGCCGACCAGGCCGTGGTGCTCCTCAGGCAGCCCGGCCCGCAGCGCAGCCAGCACGCCGTCCACCCCGGGGTGGAAGGAGGGCGATTCGAAGTAGATCTCGAACCGGTTGCAGGTGCTCAGCACGACCCGTCCGGTGATCGCGGGCGTCCGATCCAGCGCGGCGGTCACCAGGTCACAGGCCCGGCTCAGCCGGGCAAGGTCGTCCAGCGCGACGAGGTGGTGACTGATGCCGACGGCAGAAACTGGCACGGCCGCCATCCTAGCCGCGCCGGGCGGGCCGGTTCTCCGCGCCCGCCCTACCGGCGGGGGATGGTGGACCCCCGGATCACCAGCCGCACCGGGTGGTACTGCGTGCCGGCCGGGCGGGGCTGGTCGGTGTCCATCACCTGGAACAGCGAGCGCGCCGCCTCGCGTCCCAGCTGCTGGAGGTTCGGGTCGATGCTGGTGAGTTCAGGACGCGAATTGGTGGTCAGCACCTCCCAGTTGTCGTAGCCGATCACCGCCACATCGCCCGGCACGTCGCGACCGAGGTCGCGCAGGGTGTCCAGCACGCCGCGGGCGATCTGGTCCGAACCGCAGGCGATCGCATCCACCTCGGGGTGCTGGGCCAGCAGCATCGCCGCGGCGTCGCGTCCCCATCCCTCCGACCACTCCGAGAACATCACGTCGCCGTGGAGTTCCAGGCCGGCGGCCGCCAGCGCCTGGTGGACCCCCTTGACGCGGTCCTGCGCAGCGGCGTAGGCGGGGTCGCCGGTGATGTGGGCGATCCGGGTCCGGCCGCAGGCGATCAGGTGCTCGACGGCCATCCGTCCGCCGGCCTCGTTGTCGGGGGTGAGCGAGAGGTCAGTCGGGTCGTCGGAGGGTGCGTAGGCGTACACCACCGGGACCGGGACGCCCTGGCCGAGGGACGGCCGGGGGTCGGTCTGCCGGCCGACCACGATGATCCCGTCCACCCGGCGGTGCAGCAGCGCCTTGAGGTGGTGCTGTTCGCGGATGTGGTCGCCCCGCGCGTCGCACAGGAAGACGTTGACCTGACCGGCCCCGAAGGCGTCCTCGGCCCCCATCAGGATCGGGATCACGAACCGTCCCTCGAGGTCACTGGTGAGCAGCCCGACGGTGCCGGTCCGCCCGGCGAGCAGGCTCCGCGCCAGTTGGTTGGGGGTGAAGCCGATCTCGTCGGCGGCGTCGAGGACGCGGCGACGCGTGGTCTCGGCGACGTCCCCGCGGCCGTTGATCGCCTTGGAGGCCGTCGCGAGCGAGACGCCGGCCAGCCGGGCGACCTCCGACAGCGTGGCCGGGTAGCCCGGTGCTGGGTTTCCTGGCCTCACGCCCACCTCCTCGTGCTCGCACGGTACCGCGAAAGGTCCGGAAAGGGTATCCGGCCCTGGCTCCTTGACGTCGACGCTACCCCTAGGTACGCTCCCCGAAAAGGGTTTCGATGACTTTCGGCCAGCGCGCCTCGTCGGAGCCCCGAATGGCGACAGGGCCCCGCTGGGGCCCGCTCAAGGACGAGCAAGGAGCTCACATGGGTAGTAACTGGAACCGGCGGGCCCGTCAGCTCGTCGGGATCGCGGTCGCCGGCGCGGTTGCGCTGAGCCTCACCGCCTGCGGGGGAACCGCCCCCACCCAGCCCTCAGCGGCGCCCTCGGTCGGCGCCGAGGGCACCGACGACGGCGCCAGCCTCACGCTGTGGACGCGCGCGCCGCTGGAGAAGCAGGCCAAGGCGCTGGTCGAGGCGTACAACGCGTCGCACAAGAACCAGGTCGAACTCACCGTCGTCCCCAATGACGACTACGTGGCGAAGGTCGGCGCGGCGGCGGGCGCCAACGGCCTGCCGGACCTGTTCGCCGCCGACATCGTCTACGTGCCCAACTGGATCCGCCAGGGACTCTTCCAGGACCTGACAGCCAACATCGGCGCGATGCCGTTCAAGGACTCGATCAACGCCGGCCACGTCAGCGCCGGTACTGCCGAAGGCAAGGAGTACGTGCTGCCGTTCGTGCTCGACCTCTCCATGCTGTTCTGGAACAAGGACCTGTTCCGTGAGGCCGGCCTCGACCCGGAGAAGGCCCCGGCCACGATGGCCGAGTACGCCGACGCGGCGAAGAAGATCCAGGCCCTGAACAAGCCGGGCGTCTACGGCACCGCCGCCGGCCTGAACTGCGGCGGCTGCCTGGTGTTCACCTGGTTCCCCAGCATCTGGGCCTCCGGGGACCAGGTGATGAACCCCGAGGGCACTGAGTCGCTGCTGAACGGCGCCAACGCCAAGCAGGTGTACGACATCTGGCGCGACCTGTGGAGTGCCGGCGCGGTGCTGCCGTCCTCTCGCGACGAGGCCGGTCCGACCTGGACCGCAGGGTTCACCGAGGGCAAGGTCGGGCTGATGTTCTACCCGGCCACCCTGATGTCGTCGACGCCGTTCGACGCCGGCGTGGCGGGCATCCCCGGGGTGAACGGCGGCGCCTCCACCTTCGTCGGCGGTGACGGCATCGGGATCTCGAAGGACTCCACCCAGGCCGCGCAGGCCTGGAACTTCCTGAACTGGATGATGTCGGAGGACGCCCAGGTCGGGGTGCTGGCCAAGGGCAACGACGCGGTCTCCCGCGGCGACCTCGCCAACAACGAGTTCGCCGCCAAGGATCCGCGGATGGTCACCATCAACGAGGTGGCGGCCAAGGGCGGAACCCCGGTCGCGCTCAACTTCCAGCAGGCCTTCAACGCCGTCGGCAGCCCGTGGGTCACCATGGTCCGCAACCAGGTGCTGAACAACGCCGGGAGCGTCGACGCCGACAACGAACAGATCACGGCGATCCTGGGCCAGGGTTAGCCGACAGTTGCCGGGTGCCGTGGCACGGCACCCGGCAACCCGTTGTCCCGGGTCGCTGAAAGGAAAGTCCCCAGATGTCACTCGCACCCGCCCCGGCCCTTCCGGGCCGGCGCGCCGGCCGGCCCGGTGCCGCGCGCGCCCGACGCCGGCTGGCCTGGGAGGGCGCCGCCTTCGCGCTGCCGAACGCCGCCTTCCTGGTCCTGCTGTTCGTGCTCCCGCTCGTGCTGGTGCTCCAGATGTCGGGCTCGAAATGGCCGCTGCTGGGCGGAAACCAGGGCTGGAACTTCCCCGCCAACTTCGGCCGGGCGATCAGCCACCGGCTGTTCACCGACTCGATAGTGTTCACGGTCAAGTACACGCTGCTCGCCACCGCGCTGCTGATCCTCATCGGGCTCGGTCTCGGCCTGCTGGTCCAGGAGGCCAGCCGGTGGAAGGGCTTCCTGCGGACGGCGTTCCTGCTGCCGAGCGCGCTCGGGCTGGCATCGGCCTCCCTGCTGTTCTACGTCCTGTACTCACCGATCGCGGGCCCGTTCGCGCCGCTCATGGAGCGGTGGGGCGCATCCTTCCTCGGCACGCCGACCGCCGCGCTGCTCTCCACCACGTTCCTGATCGTGTGGCGGTACGCCGGGTTCTACATGCTGCTGATGCTCGTCGGCCTGCAGCGGATCCCGGTGGACGTCTACGAGTCGGCCAGCCTCGACGGCGCCTCACGGTGGCAGACCTTCCGGTTCATCACCCTCCCGTTGCTGAGGTCGACCCTCGCCCTCACCACGATGATGTGCGTCACCGGGTCCCTGCTCGCGTTCGAGCAGTTCTACATCCTCACCAAGGGCGGTCCGGACAACTCCACGATCACCATCGTGCAGTTGATCTACAGCGTCGCATTCCAGGGCCAGAACGACCTCGGGGTCGCCGGTGCACTGTCGGTGATCGTGCTGGTCGCGCTGGTCATCGTCAACATCGCCCAGATCCGCGCCTTCGCCCAGGACAACGCCTCATGACCGCCGCCACCCTCAGCCGGGACGCATTGCCCGCCCGCCGGGAGGCCTCGCCGCTGGTCTCCGCGCTCTCCCGCACGCCGTTCTTCGTCCTCACCGGCGGCCTGGCGATCCTCTTCCTCTACCCGCTGGGATGGACGGCGGTGGCGTCGGTCTCGCCGCGGGCTGGCACCGCGCAGACCGATGGCTTCGGCTGGAACAACTACCTGACGCTCGCCGACTACCAGGCCGGCATCTGGCAGTACCTGTTCAACTCGGCGGTGGTCTCGCTGCTGACCGTCGTCCTCACCCTCGCCGTGTCGACGCTGTCGGGGTACGCGTTCGCGCGGTTCAGCTTCCCCGGCAAGGACGCCCTGTTCCTCGGCACACTCGCGATCCTGATGGTCCCGTACGCGACGGTCCTGATTCCGCTGTACGTGCTGCTCAACCGGGTGGGACTGCAGAACTCGCTGGTGGGCGTCGCGCTGGTGCTGACGATGTTCCAGTTGCCGTTCTCGGTCTTCATGATGCGGATCTCCTTCGAGGCGATCCCGCGCGAGCTGGACGAAGCGGCACGGGTGGACGGCGCGTCCTCGACGGGCGTGCTGTGGCGGGTCCTGCTGCCGGCCGTCCAGCCGGGGCTGATCACCGTCGGGCTGTTCGCCTTCCTGGCCGCGTGGAACGACTTCATGGCGCCGCTGATCCTGATCAACGACACCAACCGGATGACCCTGCCGCTCGCGATCGCCAACCTGCGGGTGCAGGTTCAGGGGGTTGTCGACTACGGGGCCACCGAAGCGGGCGTGGTGATCCTCGCCCTGCCGTGCTGCATCCTCTTCCTCCTCCTCCAACGTCACTACGTGCGCGGCTTCATGTCCGGCGCACTGAAGGGCTGACCATGCTCACTTCCACGCGTCCTGCCGTCGCACCGGTCGTCCCCACCACCGGCAGGCTGCGCCCGCTCGGCCTGGCCGAGGTGCGGATCACCGACGGGTTCTGGGCGCAGCGGCAACACACCAACGCCCGCGCCACCCTGCCCCACATCGCCCACTGGCTGGAGCGGGAGGGCTGGATCGGCAACTTCGACCTCGCTGCCGCCGGCACCCTGCCGGCCGGCCGGCGGGGCCGGGAGTTCTCCGACTCAGAGATCTACAAGTTCCTCGAGGGCGCCGCCTGGGAACTCGGACGCGAGCCCGACCCCGGGCTGGAGGCGCGGTTCCGCGACTTCGTCCGACGGGTCGCCGCCGCCCAGGCACCGGACGGCTACCTCAGCACGGCGTTCGGCAGGCCGGGCCAGCCGGAGCGCTGGTCGGACCTGGCGTGGGGCCACGAGCTGTACTGCCTCGGACACCTCTTCCAGGCCGCTGTGGCGCGGGCCCGGA